>JAYUGZ010000018.1:0-6321 GCA_043767465.1 Cyanobacteriota bacterium | reverse complement strand
AACCGCTGCTATACAAACCAAGTCTGCCTCCGCAGACTGAAGATAAGACGGGGGCGGTTGAAACTGATCCTACACCAACGTAGGCGTTAGCTTTGTTGAAGGGTAGTCTGCCTCCGCAGTATAAAGAAAATAAGGTAATTTGAATCGTCCAGTCTTCAACCCGCTTGGAGTGGGTTTTGTTCGTGTAGACGCGGTTTCAACCGCCGAGTCTTCTGAAGAAAATAAGGTAATTTGAATCGTCCAGTCTTCAACCTGCGGAGGCACGTGAGTGTTCGTGTAGACGCGGTTTCAACCGCCGAGTCTTCTGTAATTTCTGGCAAATCTTCATGCCATTCGGGAAAAAATCCCTCCGATTCAGTTCGCGTAATCTTGAATCGAGATTCAACATCTGCTAAAGTTTGGATGATTTCAGTAATGGCTGTTGTTTGTGTCATATTTTAAATTCTTGCTGCAAGCGATCGATAATTGTATTACGCTCGATGGTAGCGAGAATTTCTTGAATTACCGTATTTTGTCCCAGGGGGCCCCAAGTGCAGCCTTTTTCTAAATAAACTTGGGCGGCGCGACCGACTGCGTAGGTTCCGTAAGCTGCTAAACTAGCTTGAGTGACAGCGACTCCGGCAAAAGTTGAAAAGCCGATTTGGGGAGCTACAGCCGCCGCACTTTTGCCGAATCCCAAGAGAAAACTGCTACCCAATTCTCCCAAAAGTACGCCGCCTGCGCTGGAGAAAATAGTTTGCCAAAGTTTCCCGGCTTCGTAACCAGTCATCGGTAAACCGTAAAGTCTGGATAAAGAGCGAATTAAGGCTAAATCGGCGACTGTTGCTCCCATTACATCGAGGAAAGCAACGGGATTTAAGCCCACCGCCAAAGCTTTATATTTTGCAAATTGCCAAATTAAATCGTCGGCTTCTGTTTGTCGCAATTTGAGAACTTGACGAGCAATAGTTGCTTCAGCATCTCTAGCTTCTACTAAAGCATTGAGTGCGAGGAGCGATCGCCCTTCTCTGTTAAGAATTGTCAAAATCTTGTGTTTTAGTTGGTCTATCTGCGCGGGCGGCGACTCCCATTCGTGAGTGACACTTCCATCTGACCATTCTACGCGCACTTGCACTGGTGCGGGTTCGGCGGCTACCATGACAATTTCTAGGGATTTGGCAGTTTTAGCGGGTGATTTTGGTGTAGATTGGTCGGATGAGTTGTTTTGGCGATCGCCCAAATCTTCGCTATCTGTTGCATCTGCTACCTGAGCCGCTGCTAACTGTTCGGAATTTCCCAGCGCTTGCAAACTTTGATAAATAGCTTTTCTGTCTAATTCTGGATACAGGTCAATTTTATTAAAAACTAAAATCAGCGGTTTTTGAGCTGCTTGCAATTCGCACAAAGCTTGATATTCAGTGCGCGTGATATCCCCAGCAACCACAAACAGAATTAAGTCAGATTGGCGAGTTACTTGTTTCGCCATGTCGCCGCGCACTTCCCCGCCAACTTCATCAATTCCAGGAGTATCAATTAATTCTACTTGGATTTTTTCTGTACCTTCGGCGGTAGGAATAGAAGGAATTGTCCAGCGCACGGAACGCGGCCACTTAGTGACGCCGTTGAGGGGGCCTGTTTGCAGGACTTTTTGACCTAACAGCGCGTTTAATACGGCTGATTTGCCGCGGCTGACCATCCCGAAAGCCGCAATCCGAATCACATTGCGATCGAGTTTTTCTGAGGTGGAAGTTAAGATATCTAATTGATATTGCAGCGCCGCTTCTAATTCTGTGTTGTTCGAGTTTTTTTTGCCTTGGCGCAGGTGGGAATAGCGCGCGAGGGCTTCGCGCAAACTGGCGCGGGCTAGGGACAAGCGATTTTCTTGGAGGGAATTGTCAGCCATTGGCGATCGGCTTTTTTAAGCAATGTAATTGAGCGTCGAATTCTAACATTCTATTTCTTATTTTAATACAATTTTTGATAAATTTCTATTTTTTTATTGAGGAGTTAGGTATAAACAGGACAAAGGCGCGTCAACAACCTCATCAAACTCGGATTCCGGCAGTGACTTAAGTTTCTGCCTCAAAGCGAAAGTCCTCTTAACTAAAACTTACGCAAAAAACCCGGTTTCTCTGAAAAATCGTCGATATTTCCGAGAGATGCTTGATGCAGAAATCGGGTTTTTGACCCCGCTGGCGTAAGTTTTGTTAACAATACTCTGGACAGTGTGAATAAAAGTGCGATCGCACTTCTGTAAAAAGTAACTGGAATCTGAGCCAGAAAAAATAGAAAACCACACAATATTTAGGTCACTCTCAAAAAGCAGATCGGTTTAACAGACTGTTTCGATAAAATACTCGAATTAAATTTACCCCATATTTTATCAACTTGTCAAGTTTGAAATAAATTTTTAGTATTTGTTTGAATAATTTATCTGCCGTATATTTGTAATGGATTGAATTTAGATGGAAGCTTGCCAAATTGATAAAAATCAGTTAATTTCTTACCTTCATTATCAGTCAAAGAAGCAAAATATTCGCGAACGGTGATATCTTTAATAGAGTCTAAATCAGAAAAATGTAGCCACTCAACATCAAATACTGGAACTGGATCGACAAATGTTACCTTTCCTCCACCCAAAGTACAATCATTCCACGGATTTTTGCCATGTTTGCGTCGAATATGAATCTGCCATTGCCCATTCGGGTAAACGATCAAACTTTCATTAGAAATATGAATCCAGTTGCCATCTACTACGCAGCCAGTAGAAATTTTTTGAGGTGAGAATACTTGAGGTTGAGGCATGGCTCCATAGACAATGCGAGCAATACGTTTGGCACGATAATCAAATTCAAAGCTTTTGGGGTGTTTTGATATCGAACTCCACCACGGAATAACTGTAGAAGTTTCTAGTTTAGAATCTATTTCCTCACGATGTGCTTCATAACAACAGAGCATTTGCTGATATTCTACTCGACTAAACTCAGATGGATCTACATAGATTGTCCAGTTGCTTCTAGATACATCGTCATAAAAAGTTGTGATTTCTAATTTGGCGCGCTCGCTGGGATTTATCGGCAGACCCATATCTAATAATTCTGGAATAATTCGACCAGCCAAAGATCGAGAAACTACTTTGTCATTAAAACAGAAAATTGGGAAGCGAATCAAGTTGCCAGAAGCTAGAAATATGCTTTGAAAAGAGTGTTCTTCCATGATGCTGATGCGATGGAATTTTTGCGGATCTTTGGTCGGACAAAACACTTGAAAAGTTAAGACATCGGGACGTTTCTTTTTGTAGTATTTAGACAAATTATAGGGACTTTTAGGAGACAAATATCCATAAATTACCCAAGCCCATAACGCAAAAACTACACCCATATCCCACAGTTTAGTTTCAGACAATCTCAGGACAATTTTTCTGTACAATTTCATAAATATTTTAGACATTTTTAATAATTCTTATATAATTAGACATACACTATTTGACCGCCAACCAATAACCTCAATAAATCCGCCCCGCCCCACTTGATGTCTGAAAAATACAAGGAGAAATAGCGAGTTTCTGCTGTTTCTCCTATTCAAATTTACCATGCCAGACAGGGCTGGCATTGCACGGCCGCCAAAACCGGTGCGCGGTGCACACCCTACAGGGTTTTAATTGGCGGCTGAGTTAACAGCCGGGGTTCCTGATGTCTGAGGCGCGAGACGACTCGCCACTTGGTTGATGAAACCTTGCAAGAAGGAAACTTGCTGATTTTGCATAAATACTGCTTGCAAAGTTTTCGTCAGTTCCGTAAGATTGAAGATGCCTTTAGCATTTTCCAATTCTTGAGTTGAGAAATATTCAATCAAACTCAGTCCGGCTATTCTGGTAAAATAGGCGGCACTAATTCCCTGCACCGCGCCTCCTGCTGCATAGGTGACGGCATTGCTTTTCAGCAGTCCAGTAATAGTTTGGGTAGACAGTTCTACTAATCCCAGTTTTAACATTTGGCTTGCCAAAGTTGCCGCGACTGTCTTAGCTTGGTCTAAGGAAAATTTTTGCTGGTAGATAGCACCGAGGTCGATTACGAGTTGGGTACTGATGGCGGTTGTTGCTAGCAAGTCTAAGGCGGGAACTGGGTTAGCAAATACGGCGGCGGCGGCGATGTACTGATATTGTTCGATAATGGGAATTGCCCGATCGCGCCTGACGCCATTTAATAAAGTTTTTGCCTCTAATTTGATACTTGCAGCCTCGCGCACGGCACTCGCCCAAACCAACTGTTGCCGTTCGTCTGTTAAAATTTGAGTAAATCTTTCTGTCAGCGGTTCGAGTTGAGAAACTTGATTTTCGATGCGTTCTTGAACAGTGCCGTCGGCTTGGTGCTGGCGCACTTTAATCGAATTCGGGGAAGCTGCGATCGCAATTATATCTTCTGTCCCCAATATTCCTGGCATTTTCTGCTGCAAAGAGTTCAAAATTTGCGACTGCTGTGCTGGTAAATATTGGTCTTGTTTGTTCCAGATTAGCAGCAGGCGCTGACCTGCGGATGCTAACTGAGATAATGTTTTAAATTCGGAATCGGTGATATCGCCCGCTGTCACAAACAGCACTAAATCACCGCCGATTTTAGCATCAGCATTTGTATTCGCAAACAGCGGTGTTGTTTCTGAGAAAATCAGCTTTGACGGCTGTTGGGATGCCCACTTAGAATTTAAAACTTGAATTAAGGCAGTTTTACCGACAGCTTTGCCGCCAGTTACGGTAATCCGCAAATCTTGTCTGTCTAATTCGGTTCTGAGCCGATCGAGCTTTGCTGTTAGATGAGCCGGATCTGCGGAGTTTTGAGCTTCCAAGGCGAGCAAGTTAATTGCTGCTTCGGAAGTCGCGATCGCTTTTTCGGCTGCTTCCCGGTTGGCCAGGGGTTGCGGGAGTGCGAGTTCGAGTTTGGGGGATTGTTGGCGCCACCACCAATACCCCGCACCGGCAGCCGCCAAGCCGATGAGTGCCGTTTCGCCCATTTCTGAACCCGAATGCTGGAGAGTTTCCAACAGCCACAGCGCTGCTGAAAGTCCTATTCCGCCTATCAAAATCGGTCGCCGCAAGTTAAGTGTCATTTTTCCCTTCCTGTGGGTATTTTCGCCAAGCTTAACCTTACCGGCTTGGTCTCTCTCCCTATATTCCATCGTACCTCTGCGACATCACAACTGGCAGGCGGGCGATCCGAACTTTTTGCGATTCACGCTCGGGATAGCTTCGCCGCGCGTGATTTGCGGCCGGCTGTACAACTTTTTGCACTTCTACCAACTGGGAATTAGAGGACTGAAGTCCTCACTACAAACGAAGAGATTTTTACATTATTTCGCAAACAAAATAGTTTGTTGTTTGCTAGGTTGATAATGTTTGAAGTTGCGCTTCAAAAATATCAATTATTGGTTTGGGAATTGCTCGCGGCCGCATGGTGGTAACTTCAACCCAGACCCAAAGTGCCTCGGCTTTTAACAATATTTCGTCACTTCCAGCTAAGCGGATTTCGTAGCGTCGGACAGCGCGCGGGCCGCGCAGTTGTTCGATCCAAGTTGATATTTCCAGCCGATCGCCCGCGGCGGCCGATCGCAAATAATCAATTTCTATCCGTCGCATTACAAACACGCCACCTAATTCTCGGTAGCGGTCGAGTGTAAATCCCAAGTGTTCTAAATGTTCGATCGCAGCGTGTTCTAAATAATGCTGGTAAACGGCATTATTGACGTGACCTAGAGCATCCATTTCGTAATGGCGCACTCTAATTTGTGTAGTAAATGGTGGCAATTTCTAAGTTTGGTAATTGTGACTGTATTTGGCAGTTATCAGTGCCAGCGCCTGAGGGCAGTTACTGGCTCGGAACTGATTTCAAGTTACCCTAAATAGTTGAAACACCACTTCTACCTGTAGATTGATTTTACTTAGGATTGAGGAGTTTAGAAACTTGGTTAACTATACCGCTGACAATTGCACCGCCCATGAGAATGCCGAGGGCGGGATTAAATACGGGCTGCCACAGACTGTACCACAAATCGAAACCGAGATTCACGCCGGTCGATCGACCCGCTACGGCGATCGCAAACCACGCAAAACTGGCAAAGACGAAAAATACATCAGCTACTAGAATAAAGTTGAGCAAGTTAAGAAATTTATCTTTCATGGTCGAGCATTCCTTGAGAGTGCATATGTGTTAACTTTTGGCAAGCCGTTGGTAGTGGGGCGGATTGATAGCGGCAACTGGCGATCGAATAAAGATAAAATATCATTCAATTGTTGTCGCACACTTGTGGTCAAAATATGGTTCGCTATACACTTCCTCAAAGCCCCGAAAT
>JAYUGZ010000017.1:0-6323 GCA_043767465.1 Cyanobacteriota bacterium | reverse complement strand
TTGCCGAAGTCGGCTTGGTTGTGGGAAACCTCCACGGCGGCTACTTTGGTGCTGACTGAGCCTGGGGTTAACCCGGAATTTCAGGAATTTTTGATCGCCAAAGGGGTGGAAGTTGTGGAGCTCTCGCCGCTGACTCCGACTAATGTGATGGCTTATTTGTACGATCGATCTTTTCTGTCTGTACTCTGGGAGTGCGGTGGCACTTTGGCTGCCAAGGCAATTGCTGAAGGTGCAGTGCAAAAAATTATGGCTTTTATTGCTCCTAAAATTGTCGGCGGCCAAAATGCTCCAACTCCTGTCGGAGATTTGGGGTTTTCGGCAATGACTGATGCTTTGACTTTAGAGCGGGTTTCTTGGCGCGCGGTGGGTGCAGATTGTGTGGTGGAAGGCTATTTGAAAATTAAAGATTGAAAGTTAAAAGCGAGTCTTTTGAGTTTTAAATTTTTAACTTTTAACTCCTTTTATGGTGGAAATTCTGATTTGGAGTTTGATGGTTGGCAGTCTCGGCTTGGAGGCTGCGCTTGCGGGTCTTTTTGTGAGTCGCGAGCAATTGACTGCGGGGCAAAAATGCGATGAGGAGGAGGAAGTTTTGACTCGTTACGAATCTCAAGAAGATAATTTTACTGCGCCTGAAAATGCGATCGCTAATGGCAATCCTAAATCCGATCCCCATCCTGAGGATTTGACGGTTTGGGAGTACAAGATTGTGCGGGCTAGCAGCGATTTGTTCCGCAATCCGGCGATTTTTCACAAGCTGTGTCGGGAAGAGGGGGAAATTGGCTGGATTTTGCTCGAAAAGCTGGATGACAGGCGGGTGCGGTTCAAACGTCCGATCGCGCTGCGGGACGCCCCGAGGGCTAATTTACCAGCGTTTGACCCTTACCGCACTCATTACGGCCCGATGTCGAATGCGATGACTTGGGCGATGGCGATCGTGTTTCTGAGTGCGATCGTGCTTCCTGCTGTTTTGGGCTATGCTTTGGTATCGACTACTCTCACCAGAAATCGCTCTAATTGGCCTCCGACGCCGGTTCAATCTATGCCCTCTCCCGGCGGGAAAACAACTAATAATTGAAACTTCAGCAATTGGTCATTGGTCATTGGTCATTTGTCATTTGTCATTGGTCATTGGTCATTGGTAATTGGTCATTGGTCATTGGTCATTGGTCATTGAAACTGGGCTAAGCTTGTTTTATGGCAAGTCTAAATCGTTGGTGAATGAGATTTTTTTTAACGAAGCGCTTAGGCGCAAAGAGCGCGAAGTAAGATCGGAAAAAAGTGTGTGTTCGCTTGACGATTTAGGCTTGCGATCTATGGCAGTTTTGCAGTTAGTTTTGTCAAGCGCAAGGGATTGCTTTATTACCCATGACAAATTACCAATTACCCCGATCAATTTAAGTTTTGGGCGGTATTGCCGATGGAGCGGATAGCAATCTCAAATTATAATCTGTATCGCCTTGAAATTGAGAAACGCGGAGGAAATAATTTCCCGCAGGTAAAGCTCCATTGCTGACAATTTTTTCGGACGCTATACCTAAATTGTTAGAGGAAGCAATAATATCGTCTGCTCCAACTGCGCCGTTGCCGTTGAGATCCCGAATTAATTCTACATCAACATCTGCACTCAAGCCGTCTACAGTTGCACTGAAAAGGCTGGGAGTATTGAGGATGAAGCTGTATATATCGGCTGGTTCAGCAGTGCCTACAAAATCGCTGGCACTTAGACTGTCTGTGAGAATGCCGAGGTTTTTTGCTGCGTTTAAATTGTCGGCGGGAGCGGGGAGTGCGCTCAGCAGTCCTTCTTGTTCGCCGAATTTAATATAGTGGTCGATCGCACTTTTAACCGCGCCCCTACTTACTGCTGCTGCTACCAGCGGATATCTTTCTAGATAAAAGCTGGGATCGAAGAAAACGCTGGCTTTACGGTTTTCTAATTGACCGACTTTGAAGTAGTGTTCAAATGCCGTAAATTGATTGGTTTGGACTGCTGTCTGAACATCTGGATTGCTTGTTAGATAGAAATTAACATCGAAGAAAGGGTTGGGGTTGCGCCGTTCAAATTGACCGAATCTGATCAAGTGATCGGCGGCTGAAAAGCCGTTGAGTTTTGCTGATACCGCTACGTCTGTATTTGTGTCTAAATAATAGCTGGCGTCGAACAGGGCGTTGGGATCGCGATTTTCAAATTTACCAATTTTTTGGTAGTGATCGAAGGGACTCGATACTGTGCCTCTGGCAACTGCTACGGCGACATCTGGGTTGTTTTCGAGATAAAATTTGCTGTCGAACAGTGTTCTGAGGGTTAGCATTATTAAAAAAATCTCTTTGTACTTTAGTCTGGAAAGTGCATACTCAAATTCGATCGAGAATCCAGTTTACATCAATTTTTTTGTGAGGGCGTCTCAATTATGGCTAAATCTGCACTGATGGCAATGTTACGCCGCGCTGCGAGTATTGCCCAGAAATCAGGGGAAACAGGGATTCCGGCTGATGAATTACTGGGAATGTTGACTTCGCGCAGTTCTAATTTTCCCATATCTCGGCGCCAGTTGCTGCACGGGGGTTTAGCTGCTGCGACAGCCGTCGCTGCTGCGACTTTTACCCGGGAGGGAGCTGTTGCTCAATCAGCCGGACGATCGCCCATTTTGGTTGTCGGTGCCGGAATTGCGGGTTTGACGGCGGCCTATCGCTTGCGCCAAGCGGGCGTGCGCGCCGATGTGATTGAGGCAAACAACCGCGTGGGGGGGCGGATTCGTACGGCTCCCAAGGTGGCCCGAACGCTGATTTCGGCGGAGTTGGGAGGAGAATTTATTGACACTGGTCATACTAATTTAATCTCGCTGGCTACGCAATTGGGTTTGCGGGCGATCGACTTAGTTGCTGTCCAAGCGGGATTCGTATCGGATACTTTTTTCTTGGAAGGGCGCCGATTTTCTCTCGAACAGTTAATCGCTGATTTTGCGCCGCTAGCCACTAAAATTAAGGCTGATTTGCGGACAGTCGGAGATAACATCAGCTATCAAGATTTTACTGAATCAGCGGAAAAATTGGACAATCTTTCGATCGCTCAATATCTCGACAAAGCTGATACTAGCACGATTGTCCGCCAGTTGCTCCGCATCGCTTACACGACGGAATACGGCCGAGATCCCGAGGAACAGTCGGCGTTAAATCTGCTGTTTTTAATCGGTGCTGATGCTAACAGTTTTGAATTGTACGGTAACAGCGACGAGCGCTATCAAATTGATGGCGGTAACAATCAAATTGTCAACCGTTTAGCGGATCGGTTGTCTGATTCGATCGAGACTGGGACGGTTTTGGAAGGGATTAGTCTTTTACCTGACGGGCGCTATCGGGTGAGTTTGCGATCGGGACAAAGCGCGATCGATCGCACTTACGAACGAGTTTTGTTAACTTTGCCGTTCAGCACTCTGCGAGACGTTAAAATTAATGTACCTTTGCCCCAACCAAAGCTGCGGGCAATTCAGCAGTTGGGCTACGGTACTAATTCTAAGTTAATTACTGGCTACCGCAGCCGCCTTTGGCGCGATCTTTATCGCTCGACTGCTTCTGTTTATACCGATTTAGGATTTCAAAATAGCTGGGAAACTACCCCTTTTGCTCCTACTCCTAACGGTTTAGTTACTAATTTTACAGGAGGAAAGCAGGGTTTGGCGATCGGTAGCGGAACTCCCGAAGACCAAGCACAAAGATTTTTGAACCAATTTGAAAGAGTTTTTCCCGGTGTCAGAAACCTGAGAACCGATAAAGCTGTGCGAGCTTTTTGGCAGGGAGAACGCTTTTCTAAAGGTTCTTATTCCTGCTATTTAGTCGGACAGTGGACGCAAATGCACGGCGTCGAAGGCGAAAGACTTGGCAACATATATTTTGCCGGAGAACACACTTCACTGGGAAATCAAGGTTACATGGAAGGCGGTTGCGAAACTGGACAAAGGGCGGCTCTTGAAATCTTGAAAGATTTGGGTGTGACAGCTCCTCCTGGTGTGGTGAGCGATCGAAATGCCAGCAGTTTGAACAATCGCCGTCCCAGCCGGAAAGTTCCCGGAGCGCAAAGTTTTTAGCAGAGGAATCCGAGTATTAGATTGTCTCGCAGTAATTGCGGACACTGGTTTTTAGCCAACTCTAAATCCCCCTAAATCCCCATTCAAAAGGGGGACTTTGACGCTGACTCTTGTCCCCCCCTTGGGAAGGGGGGTTAGGGGGGATCTGGGCCTAGTGGTAAGGTGCGCATTGCTCACCCTACAACATATACAATGGTAAAGTTTATGTGAATTATCTTGTACAATTAATCTCAGAAGATGCGAAAAACAACATGAAATTTTTGCATTTAACAGTAGCTTTATCAATTTTGCTAATCTCGCCAATCTCAGCTCGCTCTGTGGTGGCAGACTCTACAAATACAAGAGTTCAAAACTTAGAAGTTGACGAGCCGTTTTGCTACATGAAAACCCCCGACGGCAAAACAGTAGACTTGGGCAAATTGTGCGAAAAATCGCTTACTTCTGGAACTTCTCAAACTTGCATTTCTGGTGCAAACATGGCGGCGAAAGTCTCAATCGCGCAGGCAAATTATGACGGCAAATTTTTCAGTGGTAAAGTGATAAATCAAGGCTGTAAAACAATCAAGAATGTGAAAGTCAACTATGAAATTTTGGACGAGTTAGGTGATTTAATTGACAACGGATTTATCGACGCTCAACCAGTTACTGTTGCACCCGGAGAGTCGGCTGTCTTCCGGGGTGCAGTTGTCGCGGGGGCTAAGGTGCAGGCGACTTATGCAGATGCTCAGGAATGATTGTGGCGATTTGCCCGATCGCTGATATCATATTTTGGCTCAGATATCTGTAGCAACAGAACTTGCAGGAGTCAAATATCTTGAAAACTCGATCGACATACTGGCAAATCTTACCCTACCTCAGCCCCCAAAAACAAACCATCGGTAAAGCACTAGCTTGTACCGTAGTCTTTACCATATTTTGGCCAATTATCGCGTGGCTGGTTGGCGAAACAGCAAAATTTATAGGCAAAGGAGATTTACAAGGATTCGCGCAAATTGCCGCACTCAGCGCAGTTATATTTTTGATTCGCGGTATAGCCCAGTACGGTCAAGATACGCTGATGGCAAAAGCAGCTTTGACTATTGCTTTAGAAATCCGTAAAAAAGTTTACGCACACCTGCAAAACCTCAATCTCGGCTACTTTGAAACCGCCAAAACCGGAGACTTATCCTACCGCCTCACCGAAGATATTGACCGCATTGGCGAAGTCGTAAATAAATTTTTTCATCAGTTTATCCCTTGTGTTTTGCAGCTAATTGTGGTCATGGGATATATGATTTATCTCAACTGGCAATTAACTTTAGGTGCATTAATCATTGCACCGCTGATGGCAATTTTAATTGGCTGGTTTGGCGAGAGACTTCTCACTTACTCGCGCCAAAGTCAAAATCGCATTTCTGATTTATCAGCTTTGCTAACAGAAGTATTTAGCGGCATTCGTTTAATTAAAGCGTTTGTGGCTGAAGATTACGAAATTGCCCGGTTTGCAGAAGAAGCGGAACAAAACCGCCGCGCTAAGTATTTGTCGGAACGAGTAAAAGCTCTTCAGTTTGTGGTAGTTGGCTTTCTGGAAGCGATGAGCGTGATTTTGCTGTTTTTCCTGGGTGGTTGGCAGATTGCGCAAGGAAATCTCACTGGTACTCAATTTATCAGTTATATTGCCGGAGTCGCACTGTTAATCGATCCCATTGCAATTACCACTGCAAATTACGGCGATTTTAAACAAGGAGAAGCTTCTAGCGATCGCATTTTTGAACTTTTAGCCATTGTGTCAACAGTCGTCGAAAAGCCTGGTGCGATCGAACTTCCCCACGTTACCGGAAAAGTTGAATATCGTAACATTAATTTTGCCTATAATTCGGAAACACCGATTTTGCAAAATATGAGTTTGCTGGTGCTTCCGGGAGAAATGATCGCCCTAGTGGGCGCATCCGGTGCAGGTAAAACTACCTTAGTAAACTTGTTACCCAGATTTTACGATCCGCAAGCGGGACAAATTTTAATTGACGGGATTGATATTCAAGATGTGACATTAAATACGCTGCGTCGGCAAATCGGAATCGTGCCGCAAGAAACTATTCTTTTTTCGGGTACGATTGCTCAAAATATTGCTTTTGGTCAATCTTATTATGAATTAAAAGATGTGGAAAAAGCGGCGGAAATTGCCAACGCCCATCAATTTATCAGCGAGTTTCCCGACGGTTATCAAACTTGGGTGGGAGAAAGGGGTGTCAACTTATCGGG
>JAYUGZ010000016.1:0-6336 GCA_043767465.1 Cyanobacteriota bacterium | reverse complement strand
CAAAATTCGCGGAAGCCGAAAGGTTGGTCGTATTGCGTGTCAATGCCGCTGCCTTTGACTTCTAATTGCATGGTGTAAAGGTTTGGTTTGCCGACATCCCACAGGCGGGGATTGGGCCAGTTCCACTGCAATTTTAGTGTTTGAGTTTTTTTGGCTTGAACGCTGGCGGTGGTTGTAAATTGTTGTTCGACTTTGCCTTTGTCGTCGAGCATTTTGGCGATTAGTTGAACTTGACCTTTTTGGGTAACGTCTTTGAGTTCGACATCTATTTTAATTTGTTTTTTGCGGGTGGAAGTTTGTACGAATACGTCGCTAATTAGCGGGCCTGGAGGAACGGCAAACAGCCGGACTTCGCCGATGATTCCCCGCGATTGCAAGTTGGATTTTTCTGTGTAGATTTCTGTGGGGCCCATAATCACGGCTTTGTCTTTTTCTTCGGATACTGCGGCGACTAAAATAGATATGGTGTTTTGACCGGGTTTGGCTGATGAGGTAATCTCAACAGTGCCGTAGGGCCATTCGATTTGACCGCTGTTAAGGCCGTTAACAAAGATGATTGCGTCGGTGCTGACTCTGGCTAAGTCGATAAAAATGCGGCGGTTTTTCCAGTTGTCGGGAATGTTGATTGTTTGCTGGTACCAAGCTTTTATTAGTTGTTTGCTGTTGAAGTTTTCCCACTCTTTGCCGCTGCCGCGGCTGATGATTCCGGGTACTGATTCGTTGTTTTCTTCTTCCCAGTTTCCGGGTACTTGGATGGAACCCCAACTGGGGGAGGCGGGGGGGTTTTGGGGGTTGCCAACTGCGGGGACAAATTGCCAATTTCCGTTGAGATAAATTTGGTCGCGTTTGTTGTCGATCGCTCCGAGAGCTGCGATGCTAAGATTGGGGAAGCCGATCGATATCGTGGAGTTGCCGGGCCAGTTGGGATGTTGCAGCGAGTAACCGATGAATCCGAAGACGGTGGCGGCTGCGAAGAATAATCCGATAATTTTTGCCAGCTTGTGATTCATCTGAAGTTTCTCCCAGAAATCTGTCGATCGAATTTGTCCCTCGCTCTAGCATAACAGCTTATGCAGCACCAGTCCCCCTGCAAATCTGTCTCTGGGAAGATGGCAGGATGCCGATAAATGTGGTTTTGTATATAAAAAACACATAATTAGTTTTAACCATATTGTTTCATCGGTACCAGAAATAGTGCGATCGCGCCATCGCTACAGGTCAAAAAAAAATGAGCCGGTTTCAGGTCTTGCCCTTACCCATCAAATCTTACAACATTGCTACATTTAGCGCCGGCACGGCCTTACTGCTGACAACTTTGTTACTGTTTGCACTCCAGGCAACTTCTATCATCTTACTTTTTGCGGCTGCCATGGTTGGCGCGTGGTATATTGGCTTAAAGTCCACAGCACAAGAACTAGAAATAGAACGTCAGATTATTGCCAAAGTAACTGACACCACGGCTTGCTTGATTGTAGTTCTCGACAGCCAAGGACGGATTGTCCGTTTTAACCAAGCTTGCGAAAAAACCACTGGCTACTCGGTAGCAGAAGTTTTAGATAAATGTGTTTGGGATATGTTTTTGATTCCCGAAGAAGTTGAACCTGTGCAAACAGTTTTCGCTCAACTTAACGGAGAAGATTTTCAAAGCGAATATCAAAACTATTGGCGTACCAAAAACGGCGACAGGCGCTTAATTTATTGGTCGAATACAGTGATGATCGATCGCGATGGCTTGGTAGAATACGTGATAGCAACTGGTATCGATATTACCGATCGCAAATCAGCAGAAACAGCCCTAGCTTTATCCTATACTCAGCTAGAAAACCGCGTCACACAGCGCACGGCCGAACTGACAGTAGCGAAAGAAGCACTGCAAGCTCAAGAAGAACGATTTCGCTGTTTGAGTTCCTGTTCGCCGATGGGGATTTTTATGGCAGATTTCCAGGGGCGCTACACCTATGCAAACCCCCGCTGTCAGGCGATTTGTGGCTTGAGTTTGGCAGAACTTTTGGGAGAGGGTTGGGAGAATTGCATTCACCCGGAAGACCGATCGCGCGTATTGAGCCAATGGCGGGATTATACTGGGGAAGCTGGGGAATATGCGATCGAATACCGCCTGCAAACAGCAGACGGGATTGTCCGCTGGATTAACGTTGCTTCCGCGCCAATGTTCTCCGACTCCGGCGAACTCGTCGGACACGTGGGCACGGTGCGAGATGTCACCGAAAGACAGCAAACGCAAGCAGCTTTGTCTAGCAGCGAACAGCAACTGAGAACGCTGCTAGAAAATACGCCCGATGTGATTATCCGCACCGATAAAGAACTGCGTTATATTTATGTCAATCAAGCAGTTGCCAGAAGCCAAGGAAAACCAGTTTCATTCTTCCTCGGTAAAACCAGTGAAGACCTAGGAACGCCGCCAGAACTGTGCCAGATGTGGGATAAAACCCTGCGCAAAGTGTTAGCAAGTGGTCAAGAAGAAATCATCGAATTTCAGGCCTACTCAACCGACGGCATCAGAACTTATCAATCTCGCGTTGTTGCAGAATTGGACAAAGACGGCGTACCAGAATCGGCATTAATTGTCGCCCGCGATATCACAGAACTCAAACTTGCAGAAACTCAAAGAGTGCAGTTGACAATCGAGCAAGCAGCCCGGGAAAAAGCCCAAATAGAACAACAGCGATCGGCATTTTTAGCAGAAGTCAGCAAAATTTTAGCTGATGCGTTTGACGGGGAAACAGTGCTGCAAAATGTGGCTGAATTAGCAGTTAACAGCATCGCAGACGGGTGCTGCATCCATTTGACCGAAACCGAGTCAAAAGTGCGCCGAGTGGCTGTAGCTCACGCAGAACCTTCGACGGTTGATACGATTAATAACTTGAGAGTCCGCAGCCCGCTCGCCTCCGATGCTGTTAACGGCTATCCGCTGGTAATTCGCACCGGCAAATCTCAACTAATTGCCGAAGTGGACGAGGAGATATTAGCAGCAGGAGCGGAAAATGCAGCAGAAATTGAAATATTGCGATCGCTCAATCTCGGATCTCACGCTTGCGTACCACTGAAGGCGCGCGGGCGGGTAATGGGTGCGATCACTTGCTTTACCTCAAAGTCTGGGCGCCGCTACAGTCCAGCAGATATGGCAATGTTAGAAGATTTAGCATACCGCGTGGCGATCGCCCTTGACAACGCCAGACTTTACACAGAAGCACAACAAGCACTATCTCAAACATCGGAATCCTTCGCCTTAATTGACGCACTGTTAGAAGCATCTCCCCTAGCGATTTGCTTTCTCGATCGCGAAATGCGCTACATCCGCATCAATCAAGTCTTAGCAGAACTCAACGGTTTGAGCGCCGAACAGCATCTCGGTCAAGACTTCCGCCAATTGTTGCCAGAATCAGCAGCCCAATTTTCACCGATAATTCAGCAAGTTCTAGAAACCGGCGAGGCTGTTTTAAACGTAGAAGTGAGCGGCGAACATCCTGGAAAACCGGGATATTTCGGCTGCTGGCTCGCCAACTACTATGCAGTGAAAAATGAAAGCGGAGAAATCATCGGCGCAGGCATAATTCTCGCAGAGATTACCGCAGCTAAACAAACAGAATTAGCTTTGCGGGAAAGCGAAACGCGCTTCCGCAGCGTGGTAGATTCTAATATGATCGGCATCGGTTTCTGGGATGCGGGCGGCGACATTACTGAAGCTAATGACGCCCTGCTGGAAATGATCGGATATACGAGGGAAGACTTGCTTTCAGGACTGATTCGCTGGAGCGATATCACGCCGCCGGAATACGCAGAAATCGATCGCGCAGCCATCGCCCAAATCGCAGAAGTCGGAAGTTGCACGCCCTATGAAAAAGAATACATCCGCTCTGACGGCTCGCGCTTCCCAATTTTAGTCGGCGCCGGAAAGTTGCAAGGATGCACAGACAAAGGATCGTTCTTCGTACTCGATATTAGCGATGCCGTGGCGGCAGCTACGCAACGCAAACAAGCCCAAAACCAACTCCGAGAAAACGAAATTCGGATTCGCAACCAATTAGCAGAACTCAACTTGGTTTACAACACCACACCAGTCGGGCTGTGCTTTCTCGATACCAATTTGCGCTACATCCGCATGAACGAATACCTCGCTGCGATCAACGGCCGCACGATCGCAGATCACATCGGGCGCACCGTCAGAGAAGCGATACCAGAACTTGCAGATATGGTAGAGCCGATTTACCTGCAAGTGCTCGCAACGCAAACCCCCGTGCTCGACTTAGAAATTAAGGCCGAAACCCTGCAACAGCCGGGAGTTGTGCGGGATTGGCAAGTCAGCTTTTATCCCGTAAGCGATGAATCGGGAACGCTGTTGGGCGTTAGCAGCGTGGTTGCCGAAATCACCGATCGCAACCAAGCAAAACGGGTAATGCAGCAAAGCGAAGCCATATTCCGGCGACTGTTTGAGTCGAATATTTTCGGAGTCGCGATCGGCGATTTGACAGGCCGCATCGCCTACGCCAACGACTCCATGCTCAACATGGTCGGCTACACCCGCTCGGACGTGCTCTCCGGTACCATGCGGTGGAACCAGATGACAGCCCCCGAATACCTGCACCTCGATGCCCGGGCGGCGCAAGAACTGCGGGCTAAGGGAGTCGCAACTCCTTTCAAGAAAGAGTACATCCGCAAAGATGGCAGCCGCGTGCCGATTTTGATGGGCGCGACGATCCTGTGTCCCGACAAGGGCGCACCAGAGACGATCGTCGCATTCTACATCGACTTGACCGAAATCTCGCGGGTAGAAGCAGAACTCAAAAACAATCAACAACGGCTGCAAATCGCTCAGCAAGCAGGCAAAATCGGAACTTTTGAATTGAATTTCCAAACGGGCTCCCTCGCGTGTACGCCAGAGTTAGAGGCTTTGTACGGGCTACCGCCCGGCGGTTTCGACAGCAGCTATCAGAGTTTGCTAGCAATGGTGCATCCAGACGATCGCGCACTCACCCAACAGCAGGTGCAAGCGGCAGCGGCATCGGGAGAGGAATTAAACATTGAGTTCCGCATTTGCCGCCCGGACAGCAGCACGGCCTGGATTGCTTGCAGGGCTAAGGTATTTCAGGACGAGATCGGTTTGCCTTTGCGGATGATCGGCGTCAATGTCGATATCACCGATCGCAAACAAGCAGAAGAGGCGCGATCGCAAATCAATCAAACTTTAGAAGCCTTGATCCAAGCTTGTCCCCTCGGAATTACCGTTTTAGACGCCGAGGACGGGATTGTGAAAATGTGGAACCCCGCCGCCGAGAAGATTTTTGGGTGGTCAGCATCAGAGGCGATCGGTCAATTTTTGCCTAGCGTTCCCGCTGACAAGCGCCAGGAATTTATGGCGAACTTGAAAAAAATTCGCGCCGGACACGGGATCGCCGGAGTGGAAACCCAACGCCAAAGAAAAGACGGCACTTTGATCGACATCGGTTTGTGGGCAACTCCCGTCCGCGACGCCAAGGGTAACATTAACTGTATGTCGATCGTCGCCGACATCAGCGATCGCAAGCAAGTCGAGGCAGAACTCGCCCAGTTGCTCGATCGCGAACAAACAGCCCGCGCCCAAGCCGAAGCCATCAACCGCCAAAAAGACGAGTTTCTCGCCACGCTTTCCCACGAACTCCGCACGCCTTTAAATGCGATTCTCGGCTGGGCGCAAATGCTGCGCACCCGCCCGTACACAGCAGATTCTTTAGCTTGCGGTTTGGAAGCGATCGAGCGTCAGTCCAGGGTGCAGGCGCAGCTAGTCGAAGATTTGCTTGATGTTTCTCGGATTATTCAAGGCAAGCTGGCTCTGAAACCCGGCTGGTTCATCATGAGAAAGGCGATCGAAGTGGCTCTGGATTCAGTCTATTTGACTGCTGAGGCTAAGTCTGTGACTATTTCCTCGGAATTTGACCCCGCAGTCAGTTTGATGTGGGGCGATGCCCAGAGGTTGCAGCAGGTAATCTCGAATTTGCTGACTAATGCCGTCAAGTTTACGCCCCCGGGGGGAAGCGTGCGCTTGCGCTTGTCAAGGAATTTTGGCTTTTCGCTTGCCGATTTGAGCTACGACGATGGCGCAACTGCTGCTAATTCCCGATCGCCCACCAGCAATCATTACGTGCAAATTCAAGTTAGCGATACCGGCAAGGGCATTTCTGCTGAGTTTCTACCCTACGTGTTCGATCGCTTCCGACAAGCAGACGGCTCGATTACTCGCGCTGACAACGGTTTGGGGCTGGGATTGGCGATCGTCCGGCACTTGGTGGAACTCCACGGCGGCACTGTGTGCGCCGAAAGTCCCGGAGAGGGACTCGGAGC
>JAYUGZ010000015.1:0-6351 GCA_043767465.1 Cyanobacteriota bacterium | reverse complement strand
ACCGTATTGCACTATAACTTTAGGTTGCGACTGCCTAGGCTGTCCGACCAAAGTTGCCCAAATGATCCCACAACGACGGCTGAAACTTCCTCAGTTACCCAGACATTAAATGAGAAAGCAAAACACAACTCACAGAACACAAAAACCCATTAATTCTAAATTAAAATATTCCCAACCTTCAAGTCGCCAGTAAAAATAATTAATAATTATTTTTACTTTTGGCTTTTGGCTTTTGGCGGGTAAAAACAGACAATTCACAACACAAAATAGAGATTTCAACCATACAATACTTCTTCCACGGGTGGCGTGGCGTCTTTGGGATCGAACTCTTTGAGTTTGAAAGCTTGCAGCAAAAACAGCCAGATATAAAGCGGATTCAACAAAACATACCGCTGCCACAGGCGCCGGGGTTCCTTAACCATCCGAAACAGCCATTCCAAACCTATCTTAGATAAAAACTCAGGAGATTTCGCCAAATTACCCGCATGAAAATCGTAAGCTGCACCTACAGCAATCAGCGGCATTGATAACTCGTTCCGGTATTCGTAAGCCCAAACTTCTTGTCGCGGACACCCCAAACCGACAAAAGTAATTGCTGCACCGCTGTTGCGAATTTCCTGGGCAATTTCTTGCTTCTCTTGCGGTGAAACGTGCCTAAATTTAGAAGGCTGAGTTCCCGCAATAATTAACTTGGGAAAACGCTCGCAGAGATTGCGAGATAAAGCCTCCAGTACAGAAGCTTGAGAGCCGTACAAATAGACAGATAATCCTGTTTCGGCCGCGCGTTCGCAGATTTGTAACATCGCATTCGGGCCGCAAACTCGATCGGGCAATTCCGTATTGTAAAGCAAATTTAACGCCCATCTTACCGGCTGTCCATCTGGCAATACTAAGTCAATGTGATTGATCCGATAGCGGTGAGTGCTGTCAAGCACCCCAGTCATTACCCCGTGCACCGCTAGAGCCGAAACTGACATTGGTTTTCCGGCGGTGGCTGCCGCAATAATTTTGCTAACAGCCGCTTCATAATTAACGGCATTTACTAATATACCCAGTACATTCTTTTTCCCTTTATCAATCATGGAAGACCTCTTTAAGCCAACGCTCGCAGTTACAATCATAAATCTCCTGTAGGTTTTGTTTAACGTTGTATTCAATCGTTTACCAAAATTGCCAACAAATTGTTTTTAATCCCCGCTCAATCCTGCGCTCCCTCTTTGAGCCAACGCTCGCGGTTACAATCATAAATCTCCTGTAGGATTTGTTTAACGTTATATTGCATTTTCCAGTCAGGATAGTGACTGGAAAATTTTGAATTGTCGCTAATCCACCAAATGTGATCGCCAATGCGATTCCCTTCGGCATAAGTCCAATTAAATTTGCGTTCGGCAATTACTTCACACATCTGGATAGCTTCTAACATCGAACAATTGCTGTACCTGCCTCCTCCTGTATTATAAACTTGGGCGCTTCTGGGAGCTTTATAAAATTCATAAAATGCCGAAATTAAATCAGCGCTGTGAATGTTATCGCGGACTTGCTTGCCATTGTAGCCAAACACAGTGTAAGGAGTTCCCGTCACGGCGCATTTCATCAAGTAAGCCAGGAAGCCGTGCAATTGAGCTCCCGAGTGATTCGGCCCTGTCAGGCAGCCGCCGCGAAAACAAGCGGTGTTCATATTAAAATAACGGCCGTATTCTTGAACTAAAACGTCAGCGGCTACTTTGGAAGCACCAAACAAACTGTGCAGGCACTGGTCGATAGACATATCTTCCCGAATGCCGCTTTCGTAAGTGTGACCCGATTCAATTTCCCACCTGTGTTCTAATTCAACTAAAGGCAATTTGTTGGGCGTATCCCCATATACTTTATTTGTTGATGTAAAAATGAAAACAGCTTTGGGACAGTACAAGCGAGTTGCTTCTAAAAGATTGAGAGTACCGTTGGCGTTGACGGTAAAATCTATTTTAGGAGCGCGGGCAGCCCAATCGTGGCTCGGTTGGGCTGCTGTGTGAATTACTAATTCGATCGACTCTCCGTAACGCTGAAAAATATTAGTAATAGCTTCGTAGTCGCGAATGTCCACATCTAAGTGATAATACTTGGTTCCCAAAGATTTTTCAAGTTGTTGGCGGTTCCAGTTGGTAGAACCATCGGCACCAAAAAAGAACTGGCGCATATTGTTGTCGATCCCAACTATGTCCAAGCCTTGTTTGGCAAAGAACTTACACGCCTCCGATCCAATTAATCCCGCCGAGCCAGTAATGATTGCAACGCCCACGTTTCACCGCCTGAAAAAATATGGTTTTCTTTGTTTTGTGCGATCGAACAAATCGGAAGTTATTCTGATTTTCCCTTGGATACATCTTCGCACAATTGAGCAAAGAATTGACCTTTTATATTCCAATCATAGATTTCCCTGACACGTTTTTGACCTGCTGCACCCAAGCGCGATCGCAATTCACGATCCTGCGCTAAACACACTATAGCTTCTGCAAGACCTTGCACAGCGCTCACTGGGTCAGTAGCAGCCACTTTAATCCCTGTTTGGGCCGTCACTTGAGTAGCCGGGCCGCCCAAATCCAAACAAATCGTCGGACGCCCAACCCCCATCATTTCCGTGCAGACAAAACCGCCAGAGTCATGCAAACTCGGGTGTAGGAGAACGTGAGACTCCCCCATTTTAGAAAGAGTTTCGCTGCGCGGTAAAGACCCCCAAAAAAATACTTGATTTCCCAGTCCCAATTCTATCGCCAAAGCTTCTAAACGCTGCCTTTCCGGGCCATCTCCCACAATCCAGTATTCCGATTGTTCTACCGAAGCCTCCGCAAATGCACGGAGTCCCAAGTGCACCCCTTTCCAATGTAAGAGACGACCGACGCTAATAAATCTAACAGGTAATTCCGGCGGATTTGGAAATTTCTCTAATTCCTGAATCTCCTGCTGCGACAAACCGACTTGCGAGAAAATTTTCACGTTTTTTGCTTTGAGAAATCGCAGTCTGGCTGCGGTTTCTTCCGTAGTAGCCAGCGCCACGGCACTGCGGCGCGCCGTCAGCCGCACAAACGGATCGCGTTCTCCCGCGCTTTGAGCCCAGGCTCGCAGCGTTTCGTAAATTTTGCCCCGGCGACTAAAATCTTGCCAAAAAGGCTTTGGTGCTGCCTCTGCGCCCCCTACAGGCCCCCAAATAAAAGGATGCGGTAATAATGCTAGGAAACTTGGAGACCAATGCTTGACATAAGTTACGTGATGTACTATGTCAAAACCAATTTCACGATCGAGCTTTCGAGCCATAAAATAAGCCCAGATTTGCCACAAATAATAGTGAAGTTGCAGCAATCCCTGTTTTCCCTTCCAATCTTCGCTCCACCCAAACGGATCGAAATAAACAAAGTGCAGGTTTGGCACCGGATTGCGCTCTAATTCTGCTTCAATGTACGATCGACAAAACGTCCGTGTAAATACCCAACTTTCGTGATGTTTAGCAGATTGGATAACTGTATTCCATCCCACTCCCTCTTCAGAGCCGAGATTGGGTTCGCAAGCAAAGGCAGATAATAAAACTTTCATTAGTTATTGGTAATTGGGCAAACAGGGCATCGGCCGCATAGGGCATCGGCCGCATAGGGCTTTGGAGGTAGAATCTGGAAATTTATTGGTAACAAATAACGAATAACCAGTAACAAATAACAACTGTCAACTGTCAACTGTCAACCGTCAACCGTCAACTGACTTCCTTCATCAAAAAATCAGTAACTTCAACATAAGCCTTAGCAGCCGTCTCCGGATTTTTTTTAGAAATCAGCTCTCGCGAACGCTCTCCCATCGACTCAATTAAATCAGGATTATCCAGAAAAACTTGCATTTTATCCGCCAACTCTCTAGCATTGCTAGGATCGAAAATATAACCGTTTTCGCCAGACACAACTAACTCGCAAGAAGCCGCACCATTAGAACACAATATCGGTTTCCCAAACACCATAGCCTCCGGTACAACCATACCCCAAACATCCTCAAAAGTAGGAAACACAAAAATATCAGCAAGCTGAAAATAAGCTCCCAGATTGCCGTAGTCCACCCATCCCACCCAGTTTACCCGATCGGCAAAACCTGCCTCTGCCACAAAAGCTTGTAATTCCTCTTGGCGATCGCCCTTACCTACAATCAATAAACTATAATCAGAATATCCCTGCTTTTCCAGAACAGCGCAAGCCTCCAAAAGCGTCTTAATTCCCTTGCGAGCCGTAATCCGTCCCACATACAAAAAAATCGGCTTTTTTAAATCCAAACTCGGTAAATCTTGAGTTGCCGCCTGTTTCAGCAGCGCCGCCGCATCCGGCACCAAATAAGTCCTCGTAAACACCTTATTTTCCGGTACATTCAGCACCTCAACCAAATACCTCTTTCCAGCGGCACTGTTAGAAACAAAAGCATCAGCAAACCGAGCTAAAATCCGCCTTACCGCTGTCCGAAAACTCGAATCTCGAAAATCAGTATTCGGCGAACTCCCGTCATAAATAATCGCAACCCGCCACTGACAAAGCGGCTTAAACATAATTACCAAGACAGTCCACAAAGAAAAAGCTTGGGGAAACACCACATCAGGTCTAAATTTTAGCAAATGACCGATAATGCTAGGCGACACTGCAATAAAACCGCGATCGTAACCTGTTTCGATCTTTTCCGTTTCAATAAACTTAGTCTTTCCCACCAACTGAATAGCCGAAGCTCCCGGCAGCGCCGGATCGAACCCCGGCCAAACACGACCGGTATAAAATACAGTATGCTTAAAAATTTTCGTAAATTCTCTCAAAACAGGCTGCCAGTAAGCTCCCAGTTCCACTTCCGGGACAAGCCAAGCAATGCGAAGTTCATCCATGCGGTTCACCTTTAGTTATAGCGACGACAAGGAAGGTGGCCGTGTTGCCAAAAATCTTCCCCATTTCCTGTGCTGGCAAAAATAATATTAGCCGCGATACCCTACAGGGCCTCGGCGGATTGAGGTCAAAATCAACCTGACATACGGTAACAGCCAATATATCGGCCACAATATATTCGTGTGTCGCTGTACGAGCACTTTCGACTCTTTTGGCCCATAACCTTTGGGTTGCAGTACCTTTTTAAATCGATCGAGCAAACTCATATTCGGGTCTTCCCAGCAGTTACCCTCGGGCGGGTTAGTCGAGCAGGTTGCCACGTATCCGGGAACCACCCAAACTGTACAATTTTGTTGCACCGATCGCAAACCGTAGTCAATATCGCCCATGCTGTGAATGAATGCAGGGTCTAGGTTTCCCACTACTTCAGCTACCGATCGCGGGATCAAAACGCAATTACCGTTCATAGTATCGCACTGCTGAGGTTCTGCGATCGGTTCCAGCAAGCGAAAGTGCAAAGGATGCCACCAGCTAGTCCGCAACCAGCCGCCATAAGTCAGCGCCCCAGTTACCGCATCGCGAGTAGAACCCACCGCAATCGCTCGCGTATTACCTTGCTCGGCCAAGCTGCGGGAAGTTGCCAGCATAGTGTTCAAGGCGGACGGTTCCAGTACAGTATCATCGTTGAGCCAGAGATAGTAGTCATAATCCTGCTTCATCGCTTCAGCAAATCCTTGCCGCATTCCCCCATTCCAAAACAAATTCCCATCTCCACCGAGCAACTTAACCTGCGGATAAGTCTCCCGCACCGCTTCAGGAGTACCGTCAGTGCTGGCATCGTCCACTAAATACACCACCAGCAATACATCTGCTGGCAGCACTTGATTGAATAGCGCCGCGATACTAGCTAAGGTCTTTTGCTTGCGGTTGTGGCAAGTTATGATTGTTGCTATCGTGCTGTGTGGTTTCATCAATCTATAATAGTGTCATTCAATATTATTGTAGTCTGGAAAAAATTATGAGGCAAATCCTCAAAAAAATCGGGTACACAATGCTCAAGCCTTTGGGATTCGATGTCCCGCGAAAAGGCATGAGAACATCTATGTACGGTGTGCTCGATCAGTTCATCAAGTTGGGTTTTCAACCAGAAACGATTCTAGATGTCGGCGTTGCCTACGGAACTTTTGAATTGTACGAAAAATTTCCCGAAACCAACTTCTTGCTCGTAGAGCCTTTGATCGAATACGAGAAAAATTTAAAACAAATTTGTCAAAAATACAAAGCTCAGTATATCATGGCTGGCGCCGGCGCTCAAGCCGGAAATATTACGATAAACGTTCACCCTCAACTTTACGGTTCTTCTACTCTCAACGAGTCAGGAGGCAGTGCGGCAGACGGTGTTCCCCGAGAAATTCCCCTAGTTGTCCTCGATGATGTCTGCCGCGAAAAAAACTTAAAAGCGCCTTATTTATTG
>JAYUGZ010000014.1:0-2554 GCA_043767465.1 Cyanobacteriota bacterium | reverse complement strand
CAGATGCCTCACGAGAAATATCGTCAAAACCATCAGGCTTAAAAAAACTAGGAATTGATGAAATAGCATTAACTAAAGGTCAAGGAAATTACTGTGCTGTCTTAATAGATTTATCAACATCTAAATTAATTACAATTATCAAAGGAAGAACACAAGCAGAAATAGAGCCAGTCCTTAATTCATGGGGGTCAGAGGTTTTAGAACAAATAGAAGAAGTAAGTATAGATTTATGGAAAGGTTACAAAACATTAGTAAAAAAACTCATGCCAAATGCTCAAGTAGTAGCGGACAGATTTCATGTAATGGTACAAGTCAATAATGAGTTAGATCGAGAAAGAAAGCGTGAAAGAAGGGAAATAATAGATTTAACTAAAAAATCTAAATCGCCTCAAGAAATAGCAGAATATAAAGAGATATTAGACGGATTGAATGACAGTAAATATGCGTTACTAAAGAATGAAGAGAGTTTAAAAGAAAAGCAAAAGAGCAAATTAATGTCAGTTAAAAAAGTGTGTCCTCGGCTAGCAATAATGCCTAAATTAAAAGAAAAATTCCGACAAATATTTGAAAACAGAAAAACTAATTGGTTGAGGGCATTATTGAGAATTGGGATCTGGCAGCAAAGAGCAAAAAAATATTTTAGTTCCACTGTAAATACTATCACAAATTGGCTTGATGAAATAATTGCTTACTTTGATAATAGGACAACAAGTGGTGTAGTTGAGGGTGTAAATAACAAGCTTAAGTTAATAAAACGTTCGGCGTATGGCTTTAGGAATTTTGAAAATTACAAAAATAGATGTTTGCTTGACGGGGCATTTTAACTGTTAGTTTAGCATACCAAGTAAGGAAGAACCTGTGGCGAAGCTCAGCGACACCCGAAAAAGTTGGTATAATTGCCGATAAACCCTAAATACAAGCACAACACAGCACACAGAAAGGCAGTCGGATACAACTCTCTCTTCACTGAGTAAAAAAAACTTTAGGAGCAGGCACAACATAAGAATTTAGTTATTTTTGTATACTATCTGAAAATAGTGAGAACTATTAGAAGGAATGGGAACCGACCAACCAAGAATCTCCTGTGATATCCTTAAGTCAACGGTGAAAGTATCAACCAGAAGGCTCGCAGAACAGAGCTGATTTTACCAACAAAATCTCAAAGAGGTCAACATGGAAACAGAACAGGACTCTCATCTGGTACCAATTAGCAACCAGAGCAGACAGGTGCAGCAATTTTCCGGTGACGAGGGAGAAGAGTCAGGCGCGGCGCCTGCGAAAGGATTGAATCTGAAGCCGTTGTTTAGGACTTTTTGGCGAAAAGCCCTAGTCATTATTGGGATTGTAGGTCTAGCAGGCGGTGGAGTTTATTTTCAAATCAAGGGAGGGAAGAAAACATATCAAGGCGATTTTCGGATGCTAGTGGAACCCGTGACAACTGAGGCCAGAATTGCTGACCCCGCTAGCCTCGCCAATCGCGGTGAGGGAGGGGCAGTGCCTAATCGAGAATTTTTTAGTTTGGACTACGCAACTCAACTTCAAATTCTCCAGAGTCCTAAGATGCTGTCGGCTATTGCGAAACAAGTCCAAAAAAAATATCCAGAAGTTACCGAGGAATTTATTAAAAAAGGATTACTCATTTTGCGCTTCGGAGAAAATGAGTTGACGATCACTAAAATTTTGGAAGTTCGCTTTATCGGGCAGGACCCTCAATTAATTGAGTTAGTTTTACAAGAAACTAAAAAGAAATATTTAAAGTACAGCCTTGACGAACGCAAGAGTCGTATTGGTGAAGGTGTTAAGTTTATTGAAGACCAGCTTCCAGGACTCAGCAAGCGCGTAAATGACCTGAAGTCGGAGTTACAGGTGATACAGCAGCAGCAAAAGATTACCGATCCTAAAGAACAAGGCGGGCAATTGATCGCGCAAGTTCGCACCGTAGAAACTTTAGAGTTAGAAACTCAAAGGCTGTTGCAGGAACAGAAAACACTGTACGCTAACTTGCAAAAACAATTAGATTTTACACCAAATGAAGCTATTGCCGCTTCAGCCTTAAGCGAAGAACCTCAATATAAAGAGTTGCTGACTAAGGTCAAGGAAGTAGAAGGTCAAATTGCTGTAGAAACAGCTCGTTTTAAATCTGCTAACCCTATAGTGGAAGCTTTAGAGCGCAAGCGAGAAAATTTAGTAGCTTTGCTCAACAAGCAAACTGAGCGAATTTTGGGGCAGAATTTAGTAGGCACTCAAGCCAATTCTAAAGTTCAGAATTTTCAAAATTCGATTCGCATAGGCTTGATCAAACAATTGGTTGATACTGCCAACCAAGTTCAAGTCTTAGAAGCTCGCAGTCAGGCGATCGCCCAAACTAAAAACAATTTGAACCGACAAGCAAGAGAATTCCCCAGCATAGCCCGCCGTTACAATGAACTTCAACAGCAATTAGAAATAGCAGCTCGCACCCGCGATCAACTTTTAAGTCAGCGGGAAACTCTGCGCGTCCAAGCAGCTCAAAGCCAAGTACCTTGGGAAATGATTTCTGAACCCCAAATACCAC
>JAYUGZ010000013.1:0-6390 GCA_043767465.1 Cyanobacteriota bacterium | reverse complement strand
GTCAGCTATATTGATGGACGTGTGAGGAGCGAACCAGAAAAAGCACCGAGACGAAACACGGCCAGTCGTCGGTGCTTTTTCTGTGGAAAGGCATTTTTTTTTGTTTTCCACGCTCTACAATTTGCCTCCAAAATATCTGCAAACCCGCCCCTTGATTTTTTACTTCGCCACAAGAGCGAAGTGGCGGATCTTCTGGGTTGATTAAATAAAGATTCTGATACTGCAAAAAAAGTAACTGACTGGACTCGATCTCAAAAAATCAGAAAGTTGAGATTTTTTAGAGCATCAAAACTTGATTGCATGGAACTCAAAACTACACAGTTATATAATAACTTAAATATTGTCCCTGGGTTGGGCGGGTCGATCTAATTTTTTCCAGATGTCGCGAAACCCGCCCTTGTATCTTTAAACAGCCGATCGCACCCACACAACCTCAAACACTCCGTCAGGAATAAACCGACACAAAGCCCTCAAACGATCGTCCGCATCTTGGCGGTTAAAAAAACGAGCAATTGTGTAATGCTGAGCATTCGGTAAAATCCGCACGATCGCCCAAGAATTGCGATCGCCACCCACAACCGGAGAATTGGCATTTCTGAGAGAGTTGAGATAACGGGCGATGGCTACGCCCCGGCTTGCGCCTACGCACTACCCTTAATATTCGCCGCCACACGCTCAATCGCAACCACCGCCAAGCTTTCGAGCTCTTGCTGAGTCAACTGCGCGCGATCGGCCTCAAAATCGTCATCCGAGTCTGGGGGGGATCTAGGCCCTAATCGTTAGACAGCAAACCGGTGCTAAATTTGACCTTAAGTTGACACCAATGGTAGGGGCAGTGCTCCTATGCCCGCCCTGACTACCGCGCATCCCCAATTAAAATAAACGGCGACCAATAAAACGGATGGAGACCAATCTGACTCAACTTAGCTTGCCGCAAAGCTTCATTTTTACTCATCCCCTTACTAATATTTTGATAAAACTCAACCATCAAATCTTTAGTAGCTGAATCGGAAACACTCCACAAACTCGCCATCACAGCTTGTGCGCCCGCACGCTCAAATACATAGGCAACTCCCGATATTTCTTCACCGTTAGAATTTGCTTGCAAAGCAGTTTGACACGCGCTTAAAGTGAGGAGTCTGGTGTTTTGCAATCCTAATAAGGCGGCATCGGCAATATCCAATTCGCGATCGGCAAACAGGATAGTATTCGGCTTTAAATCCACTCTGTCGGGTTTTATACAATTTGGAGAGTTAGGCAAACAGCAGCCTTCTGGTTGAAAACAGCCGTGAGTTGCTAGGTGCAAAAACGGGAAACGAGGTGCTTGGGTTTTGAATTGGTCGAGGGTTGCGGCATTGCCGATATAGGATAAACTACCTGGAAAAATTTGGGTAAGGCTTTGAACTTCCTGTGGTGAATCTGGTAAATTGTAGGGGTCGCGGGTGACGGGATTTCCTAATGCTAAGACTCCGCCTTGTAATGTCGAATTGGGAATCGACCTTGTAGAAATGCGGGTGAGATAGTTGACGGGATATTTCTGGATGAGGAATTTGGTATTTTGCCTGTCATAAAGGGTTTCAAAGGGGATATAACGCAATTTTCCTGTGGCGATGATGCTCAATTGTTTGGGAGATAATGCCTTGATCTCGTCTTCTACCGGGCGAATCAGGATGTCGTATAGTTTGCCGCCAGTTTCTTTGTAACCACTGAGTTCGCTTGACAGTTTTTCGCGGTGTTCGGTGAGGAGTTTGTCGAATTCTGCGGGGTCGATCGTAATCTTCTTAACACTTAAACTGTCTTTTGTCAAGACAAATAGGGCGACGGTATTGGGGACATTTTTGACATTTGTCAGCAAGACTGGTTGAATGACAACGGTATCTGGTGCGATACTTGCTTTCAGTTGGGCGATGTCTTTGAGTTTGGTTTCAAAGAGTTCGGCGACTTCTGGGAATTGGCGGGAGATTTCTTCTGCTTTGCCGTAGACTTCTGTTTCTAATTCCCGCATTTGTCGGGAGAGATTTTCGGAGAATTTGTCTTCGAGTTGGCGGCGGAGGAATTGGAGTTGTTGATTTTTTTGATTCCATTCGTCAATGGCTTTTTGTGCTTGGGGGTTGGCTACTTTGGCGTTGATGAGGCGGGTGTAGTCGGCGAGATCGGCTGTAGTGGCGATGTTGACCCATTGAAAAGCGCGATCGGCTTGGTTTTGATCGATGAGGATGTCAACAAGTGCAACGGCGCTTCCTCTTGCACCTTCTAAAAACTTTTGGCGATTTGATCGCTGTAAACCACTCCGCATTTCTAGGGTAATTTGGATGGATTGCTGCAAATTTTCGATCTCTTGAGTCGTTTGCTTCGTATTTCGGTACACTAAACCAATATTACTCAAAGTAGTAGCTTCCCCCGCGCGATCTTTTACTTTCCGGATAATTGGTAAAGCTTGGTTAAAGTATTTCAATGCTTCTTGCGGTTGTCCAATGCTGTTGTACACTAAACCAATATTATTCAAAGTAGTAGCTTCCCCCGCGCGATCTTTTACTTCCCGTCTAATTGGTAAAGCTTGGTTAAAGTATTTCAATGCTTCTTGCGGTTGGGAAAGGCTGTCGTAGACTGCACCAATATTACTCAAAGTAGTAGCTTCTCCCCTACGATTTTTGACTTCGCGGATAATTGCTAAAGATTGATTATAGTATTTCAATGCTTCTTGGGGTTGAGAGATGCTGTTGTAGACTGAACCAATATTATTCAAAGTAGTAGCTTCCCCTGCCATATCTTTTACTTCCCGGCTAATTGCTAAAGATTGGTTATAGTATTTCAATGCTTCTTGCAGTTGGTAGATATTATCATACACTCCACCAATATTATTCAAAATAGTAGCTTCTCCATTGCGATTTTTGACTTCCCGCATAATTGCTAAAGATTGGTTATAGTATTTCAATGCTTCTTGCGGTTGGGAGATGCTGTTGTACACTGAACCAATATTGCTCAAAGTAGAAGCTTCCCCATAGAGATTTCCCACTTCCTGCATGATTGGCAAAGCTTGCTTAAAGTATTTCAAAGCTTTTGTCGGTTGGGAGATATCGTAATAAACTGAACCAATATTATTCAATATAGCAGATTCCCCCGCACGACCTTTTACTTCCCGGACAATTTGTAAAGCTTGGTTATAGTATTTTAATGCTTCTTTCGTTTCGGAAATGTTGTTGTAACGTAAAGCAATATTATTCAAAGTAGTAGCTTCCCCCGTGCGATCTTTTAATTCCCGCAGAATTGGTAAAGCTTCTTTATAGTATTTTAATGCTTCTTGCGCTTGGGATATCCTCTTGTACACTGCACCAATATTACTCAAAATAGCAGATTCCCTGGTGCGATCTTTTACTTCCCGCAGAATTAGTAAAGCTTGGTTATAGTATTTTAATGCTTCTTGTGGTTGGGATATGCTATCGTACACTCCACCAATATTGTTCAAGGTAGTAGCTTCCTCCGCGCGATCTTTTACTTCCCGCAGAATTGGTAAAGCTTGGTTGTAGTATTTCAAAGCTTCTTGCGGTTGGGAGATTTTATGGTAATTAAAACCAATATCGTTAAGTATTATGGCTTCACCTCGTCTCTCTTTAAATTGCCGTGTTACGGCTAGTACCTGTTTCAATGTTTCTATTGCCTGTCGCGGTTGTCCTCGCTGTTGTTCTAGCCTTGCTTGCTGTATGAGTTGCTCTAATTCTTCAACCTGTGAATTTTGACTTTGCCCCCAACTTGGTTGCACCATCACCGGCACAGTCAGAGGAGTCAGACACACACCCAAAATCAAAACACTGCTAATAAATCGTTTCATAATCTTACCTACTTCTCCTAATCAAATTAACCAGTCCTCTAATTGCAACCCTGGAATATTGATAAAATCACGAGTATTGTGAGTTACCAAAATATCTCCACGCGATCTAGCAACCGCTGCAATTAAAGCATCTAATTCCCCAGTCGGTCTGCCCATGCGTCTTAACTCGCCTTGAATTATCCCAAACTCTGCCGCCGCATCGGAGTCAAATGGGACAATTTCCATTTCCCTAACAAATAGATTTACCTCGCTCAAATTTCTTTCAATTTGCCGCGAACAGTACACTCCCTTATAGAGTTCAGCCAAAACGATTGTCGATAGATAGCACTCCTTAGATTTAGGATCGAATTTAGCAACAGCAGCGGGATTGCCTTTCATCAGTGCCACACAAATATTAGTATCCAACAAATACACAGTTTATCTCCTACTCATCATCTAAAAAATCTATTTCTCTGCCAAAATAACTATGCCGCTCTCTGTCAATTTCGTCAAAAATTTCCTCCAGTTCAGTATTATCTTTCCAAGCTCCAAATACTTGATGTAAACGTTTCAGTCTTTCCTCATCGCTCCCTCGCGGAGCCTCCAGCACCTCGATCAGAACTTCTGAACCATCAGGAATGTTCAGGCTTTCTGAAATTTCGATAATATTACCCCGTTTTATGCCTTTGATTTGCATAGTTATATCTCCTTTTTAACTAGCTTTTCCCTATTGTAGCATTAGGAGCTTCATTGAAATAGACAGGGCTTAAGCACTCCGACTAAAGAAACCGGGTTTTTTACCTAATTTGCGGGTAATAACGAAATATTTTCGTAAAAAAACCAGGTTTCTGGCCACGCGACGGACTCAATACGGAGTCGCTACAATTGTCATCGTCTTTTTCTGCACGTTAAATTGCATTTCATCAACAACATATTGCCGCGTATTTTTCCCATTCCCCGCCATGATTGCTCTAATCTCACTCAAAGTTTCAGTAGAAACAACAGACCCTAGATTTAACTCCGCTTGACCTTTGTCCGGCGGATTTAGCAGGCGAAAAGCATTCATGGGAATACTGCGCCAAATCTCTGTACGGTTGGCTGGCCGGAGCTCGCCCCGCACCTTTGGCATCTCACCATTGCTCAGATAAACCACCGCAGTTTTGGGAAACACGATTTTATCAACTTGACCTAAAGGAATCGATACCTTGTCCCTCCCTCGCTGAAGCGATATTTTTTGCGTTTTCTCATCAATCTCTACAACTCTACCGCTTGTTGGTTCGCCCTTTTTCATAGAAATTTTTGCAATTGTCGGCAACGCTACGGGTATCGCCTGACTACCGCTGGCCTGTGCTTGTACCGATCGCAAATTCTGTTTCTGGACATCCTGACTGGCCGCATTAACTTGTGCTGCCATACCCGCTGTCACCGTAAAAAGTGCTACAACTAGAAAAGAAAGTGTTTTGCGTTTCATCGTCCCCTAAACCCCCTTTAAGGCGAAGCGTTAACCCCAATACCATTATACAATTATACTTCACATCCCTTGAAGGTGATTCCGTGACCGCTTCTCCCCAACCTACTCCCGAATCGAATATTTTAGGCAACTTTGCCAGTGTGATTGGCTTGCTTGGTGCCGCTTTGTTTTTCACCGGCTGGATTTATCGCTGGTCTTATTTTTCCTGCTTTCAGCTAAATGTAATTACCCTCGATTTACCAGTCGAATCGTTTTTCATAGTCCCGCTTCAGGTATTTTTAGGCGACGGCTGGACAATTGTCAAAAGTGCGATCGCCTTTCTGCTGACATCCCTGGCAATTTATCATACTTTATGGCTTGTTAACAGTATCAATAAGACAATTGCTACAAAAATCTATCGGATAAATAGACTGTGGCGCTTCTCTGCTCGTACAAGAGGATTATCGTTGCTTCATCGCTTCCTCAAATCTTGGCAGCGATTTAATATCAATAGATATAACTCAATCAAATTATTGCGATCGCTCGTTGACGAAATTATCATCGTCGGTTGGGTATTGCTAGTGTTGTTTTGGTCAGCATACCACCAAGGTATTGCCGATGCCCGACGCGATGCTGGCGAAAATTCGTCTTTACCCGCCGTTGTGTTAATCGCCAAGCAAGACAACATTGCTTTAGGCAGAAAACTCGACGATCCAACACTCCGATTAGCCCCCAAAGGATTTAAGGCGATCGGCGATGCGGGTCTATTTGCAGATTTGAGCAAAAGAGATTATACTGATATCAATAATCCCAAAGAACCTAGAGTTTGGCGGTTGCTTTTGGAGAGAGGAAACTGGATTTATCTGTTTCCGGCTTTGACAAAAGAACAGCAAAAAGACCCTCAAGCTCGCCCGCCTGTGATTGCTGTTCAACAAAGTCAATCTGGCGATCAGTTGTTAATTATAAGTCCCGAACCTTATAAACCATCTAAATAAAGTCGGGGCGGGTTGATTGGATGCCAAAATTGTCTCGATGCTAATCGTTAGACAGTTAAATTAACTTTTAGGGTGCGTCATATCGTTTCCGGCAGCATCGGAATGATACAGAGGAAACGGCAGTGCCGTTTCCCTAC
>JAYUGZ010000012.1:0-2578 GCA_043767465.1 Cyanobacteriota bacterium | reverse complement strand
CAGCGCTGACATTCTTTACGAATTGTCCGAGATTACACCCAATTTATATTTATACGCTTCCGAAAGAATTGTTGAGGACGATCGCACTCAGCAATTTGACAGTTTGGGAAAACTAACTTTTCCCAAAACTTACCCAAACGGACTTGCCAATTCCGCAGAAATTATCGCTCAAATTCAGCAAGATGAATTAGATGTTTTAGTAGATTTAGATTCTCTCAGTGTACCAGTTCACGCTGAGATTCTCCACCAAAAACCCGCGCCTGTTTGTGTTTCTTGGCTCGGATTCGATGCCCCTTACATCTCGAAGGAAAATTACTTTCTTACAGACTGGCACTCGCACCCAGCCGATAGAGAAAAATATTATGACGAGCAGCTAATTAGGATGCCGGATTCCTTTGTAGCGGTGTCAGGTTTTCAGAGATATGGAGTCGATCCGGTGGTATTGAGAAAGTCGAATCGGATCGGTTTGGATCAAATAGTTTACCTGTGCGTCTCTCCCGGCAGAAAATTCAATCGCGAGTTGGTAAAAGCACAAGTTGCAATTCTCAAACAAGTCCCCAATAGTATCTTAATTCACAAAGCTTTAGGCGATGTTGCGGTGTTTGAGGCAGCGTATCACCAAGCTTGCGAAGCTGAGGGAGTTAGTCGGCACCGCATTAAGTTTTTGCCGAGAGTTGCTACCGAAGAAGAGCACAGAATTGTCTATTTGCTAGCCGATGTTTTGTTAGATTCTTATCCTTATAATGGAGGGACTCACACTTTAGAAGCTTTGTGGTTTAATTTGCCTGTGGTGACTCGTACCGGAGAGCAGTTTTTGTCGAGGATGGGTTATTCGTTTTTGCAGGCTTTGGGAATTGAAACTGGTGTGGCTTGGTCTTGGCCGGAATATGTGGAGTTGGGTGTAAAATTGGGTAAAGATGGTGATTTGAGAAACGCAATTAAAGCGCAGTTGGTGAAATCTAAAGATGCGGCATATTTGTCGCCGCTGTGGAATCCGAAAAAGTTTGCAGGTGATATGTATGCGGTGTTTGAAAAACTGTGTAATATCAATTCCCAAAAGTAGGGAAACTATATGTAGGGTGCGCAATGCGCACCCTACTATAGCAATCCTAAATGATTCAGATAAATTTGTAGGGGTAGTGCCCCCGTGCCTACCCCATATCTATCGGGCAACCACGGGGCCAAGAGCCTTTACAAGAATTATGCAAATGATTTAGGATTGCTATACAAGAGTTAATCTCAACTCTCAAATCTCAAATAATATGACTTTAACACTACCAACAATTAAGTTTTTGAAACAGCCGACTTCCGAAGCTTGGATCGAACAGGCGATCGCCAATTTTGATACAATGCTATTAGATCATTCTCACTGCGAGCCCAAAGCGGCGGGAGTAGCCTTAAATTTAATGTTTCGCTACCCAGCGCGGGAAAAATTGGTGAGGATGCTAACCGGGATCGCCCGCGAAGAATTGGAGCATTTCGAGCAAGTCAACCAGCGGCTAGAAGAGCGCGGGATCGCTTTGGGCCCTTTGGCAGCACCTCCCTACGGTGCGGGTTTGGCGGGCCAAATTCGCAAGCAGGAAGCGGAGAGACTTTTGGATTCTTTGTTGGTTTCTGGTTTGATTGAAGCGCGCAGTCACGAACGGCTGGGGCTGCTGGGCGAGCATTGTCTCGACTCGGAATTAGCTAAGTTTTGCCGCAGTTTGATGGTGAAGGCAAGCACGCCATTACGGAGTATATTGGATTTTAGCCACAACTTATTTCGATCGCGCTCTTGTGATTGAGAGGCTAGAGGAATTATCATTGGTAGAGAGCGAGTTGCTGGCAACTCTTTATCCTGAACCGAGAATTCACAGTTAAAAGTTGGGTGCATTTAAAGATTGTAAAAATCAAAATTCAGTAAATTTACAGTTGTTTAAGTCACAAAATAAGTATAAATTGCAACAACCAATGGAAACCAAACATCTAGATTTTTTAGTTCGTTCCTGGGAAACACGCGATCGGGCTGAGGCTTTCCATTTAATTCGGGATGTTTTAGCAGAGTACGGTTTACGGTGCGAACCTTACGGGGCAGATCGAGATGTTTATGATGTAGAAGTGCACTATCACAATAAAGGCGGGGAATTTTGGGTAGTTGAACGGCAGGATCAAATAGTCGGTACGGCGGGTTACTATCCCATTGAGCGCGGCAAGAATGCTGTGGAAATTCGCAAAATGTATATTTTGCCAGCAGCTAGGGGACAAGGTTTGGGGAAGTTTTTACTGCAAGAATTGGAAAGTACAATAATGGCTCGCGGCTTTGATGAAATCTGGATCGAAACGGCTAGCGTGCTTAAAGAAGCTGTTAAGATGTACGAAAATAACGGATATCTGCCGACAACGGGTGTGGAAACGCAAAGGTGCGATCGGGTTTACAAAAAAGTTATAAAATAAGGAAGTTCGGCAACGGATTTTGTAACGGATTTAACGGATGTAACGCCGGGAAGGAAGAAGGAAGAAGCAAGAAGGTAAATGCAATAAAATTAATGGTTTTAGCCATTAAAAACTTCCTAATTACCCATAATGTTGGTATCACAAC
>JAYUGZ010000011.1:0-6414 GCA_043767465.1 Cyanobacteriota bacterium | reverse complement strand
ATGGAAGTAATGCACGAGCGCAATGCTCACAACTTCCCACTCGACTTGGCCGCTGGCGAAACAACTCCAGTTGCTTTGGTTGCTCCTTCCATCAACGGTTAATTCTTAACCTGAGATAATCAAAAAGCGCTCCTAGAAATAGGGGCGCTTTTTGTTTGGGGAAAAAAGGTTTTTGCGAGGACTCGGCGGTTGAAACCGCGTCTATACAAACGAAGTCTGCCTCCGCAGACTAAAGAATGGAATATTAGACTGAATATTTAGTTTGGTAAAATAATGCTTATCAGTTATGTAGGGTGCGCAATGCGCATTATGAGTATATGTAATATCAATTCCGATGCTACCGGATTTGATCTGAGGACTGAAGTCCTCACTGCGAACTAATTTTATTCTGGTTGTTCTAGGTGGAAAAAAACTGGGCTACGGGGAAGGCTGGCGCTTCTTCTCAATATACTGCTGGTGGTAATCCTCTGCCATATAAAATTCACTAGCTTGTTTGATTTCAGTGGCAATATCTTTGTCGTATTTACCGGAAATTTGCAATTTTTGTTTGGATGCGCGGGCGGCTTTTTCTTGTTCTGAGTTGTGATAAAAAATTACAGACCTGTACTGTTCGCCTCTGTCGGGGCCTTGGCGATTGATTTGGGTGGGATCGTGACAGTTCCAGAATATATCTAGCAGTGTTTCGTAACTGATTTGCGATCGATCGTACTCCAAGAGCACTGATTCGGCGTGACCGGTGACTCGGGCGCAGACATCCAGGTAGCAGGGATTGGGCCAGTGACCTCCTGTGTAGCCCGCAGCAGTTGAGATGACGCCCGCAACGGCGCGAAACTTGTGTTCGACTCCCCAAAAACAACCGGCGGCAAATGTGGCTTTTTCCATTGTGTTAAGAAGAAGGAAGTTAGGCAACGGATTGTGTAACGGATGTAACGGATGTAACGGATTTCAGGAACAAGGAAGACGGAAGAAGCCTTTAGTTATCGTCCTTAGAGAATTGATCAGACATATATATAGCCTTTCGAGCGAAAGATTCGCGGACGCGAACGGCATAGGGCTATGCCCACGGAGGCCATAGCCCTCCGTGGGCTATGGGCATACCTCACCACGCTTGAGAACCGCTATAGCAAGCTTTTTAGCGATCGATATTTTATGTTTAATTAGATGGATTTACTTACTCCTTCTATTGGGATAAAACTTAGCACTATTATTCTGGTTGACAGATGCCCATGAGTGTGCATTCCCAAACTAATCGCGGCTGTACGTAGTTTAGCAAATATTGGCGGGCTTTTTCTAAGGGTTCTAAGGGCGATCGGCTAATTCGGCCTGCCAAAAATTGCTGCCAGTAACAGTGCTGTAAATAATCGATTAACCACAACTGAGATTCAGTATCTAAAGTTTTATCAATTTCCTTCGCTAATTCCAAAGCTGAGCGCAGATTTTGAGGCAACTGCTTGACTTTTTGCAGCAAATCCTCGGGTATTGATTGCAGTTGCTGCCAAATCGCAATTGCTTCCCCAGGGCTTCCCTGAGCCATCCCCATTACTTCGGAGTGCGACAAAATCTCGGCGAATCCCGCTTGCTGCAAAACTTGTGCCATTGCTTGGGGATTCAGCCGAGAAAAGGAGATTTTTTGACAGCGAGAAATCAATGTGGGCAGCAAAGATTCTACATTTGGTGCAATTAAAATTAGGGCTGCTTTTCCAGGTTCTTCCAAGGTTTTTAGCAAGCCGTTAGCGGCTCCCTCGCCCATTGTTTCTGCTTGTTCCAAAACCACGACTGAACGCCCAGCTTCTAGCGGAGGACGGCTCAGAAATTCACCGATTTCTCGAATTTGTTCTAGGCGAATTTGTGGCGGTGCTTTCCGCTTTAAGCCGGCTTCTTCTGCTTCTTTTGGGGATAGCCGTTTGCCTTGGTTCATGTATGTTGGTTCTACCCAGAGCAAGTCTGGATGGTTTCGCTGTCTCACGCGATTTTGTACTGATTCTGTCGATCGCCTTTCGGGAAGATTGACTGAGAATAAAAGTTCGATGAAACACTGGGCTGCTAAGCTTTTGCCGGTGCCGTTGGAGCCGACAAATAAATAACCTGGAGCAATTCGGTTTCGCTCGACTGCTTGGGTTAGTAATTCTACGGCTCGATTTTGTCCGATTAATGATGTAAAATAATCCATCTGACAGTTGATAGTTGACAGTTGATAGTTGATAGTTGATAGTTGATAGTTGACAGCCCCCTGACGCACTCTACAGTTAGGTAGGAACTTAGAAACCGGGTTTTTTATCGAGATTGGGGATTTTTAGCAAATATTTGGTAGAAAAACCCGGTTTCTGGCCAGCTATGTCAGCTTACTTTTCAGCATTGGGATTATTTGAATATCCCCAAGCTTCTAACTTGCGAGTTACGATAGCTTGAATTTCCTGGGCGATTGTATCTTCAGGGCGATCGCCATTTATCCGGACAATTCGAGATAGATTTTGCTGGGCTAACTCTGCAAAACCTTGCTGTACGCGCTTGTGAAACTGCAAATCAGCTTGCTCGATCCGATCGCGATCTCCCCTCGCTCTTACCCTCGCCAAACCCGCCTCAACATTAATATCCAGCCACAAAGTCAGATCGCTTTCCAAGCCGCCGGTGGCAATTGCATTCAACTGCTTAATTAAATTTAAGTTAAGATTGCGGCCGTGGCCCTGATAAGCAATCGTAGAGTCTGTAAAGCGATCGCATAAAACAATCGTTCCCTTCGATAACTCAGGTTTAAGAAAAGTTTCGACGTGCTGAGCGCGATCGGCCGCGTACATGAGTAATTCTGCTCGGTCGGATACACATTCACCCGGATCTTGTTTGAGTAACAAATGCCGCAGTCGTTGTCCCAACTCCGTACCGCCTGGTTCGCGAGTAGCCACCAACCGGACTTTCTGAACATAACTTGTTTGCAGCGAATGTATCAATCGCTGCAATTGAGTAGTTTTTCCCGCACCTTCTACCCCCTCAAATACGATAAGTTTGCCCTTCATTGTCCTAAGTTTGCACCTCAATAAAATAAATCTATATTGTTCTGTAAATTGGTTCTAGGTTCGGTATGATGATAAAGTCTAATGCCTCATGGTTGGAGTTTTCTATGGCTCGCTACACTGGTTTTTTTATCGTTGCAGTTCCGATCGACCGTCTGCGTCAGTCCCTGATTGAAATTTTAGAGTCATGCAATCTTGATATTATCTACAATACAGGAGATTCCCTGATGGCTCGCGAACTTCCCGGTCAAGTTTCGATTCCGAAACTGGTCACCGCCGAAGTCCTAATCGAGAAAAACGCGGCTAGCGACTCAGAGGTTCGCATGAACTTCGTGATTAAAAACGAGGAATTGCCCCTGCAAACCAATAACCACTGCCGTCAAATGTTCGAACTCGTCAGTCGCTCAATTATTAAAAACAATAACTGGCGGCTTTTGGAAAGTATGGCACTGTAGTTATACATTATCTGTCGTGAGTCATCAGTCATTGGTCATTAGTTCCTGGCTAATGACTAATTACTGATGACTTTTATTTGGTAGGCTTAAATTTAAGCTCGAAACTGCCGGCGCAGCAGCAAAGAATTAGTAACAACGCTAACAGAACTAAACGCCATAAATGCCCCGGCTGCGGCAGGACTGAGTAAAATTCCAGTTGCAGGTAGCAAGAGACCGGCTGCAACCGGAATTCCCAAAGTATTATAAGCAAAAGCCCAGAATAAATTTTGGCGAATCTTATTAAAAGTAGCGCGCCCAAGGTCGATCGACTCAACAACATCCATCAAAGCATTCCGCATTAGGACAATTTGAGCAGTCTCAACCGCGACATCGGTGCCGCAGTGCAAACCGATACCGACATCAGCTTGGGCCAAAGCCGGGGCATCATTGATGCCATCGCCCACCACAGCCACTTTACAGCCTTGAGCTTGCAAACTGGCGATCGCCCTCGCTTTCCCATCCGGCCGCACTTCGGCCAAAACATCAGCCACCGCCAAACCTAGCTGCTGCGCCACCACCAATGCAGCCGACGCCGTATCGCCCGTCAGCATCATCACCCGCAATCCCATTTCCCGGAGGCGATCGACCGTCGCCTTAGCATCCGGCCTCAGAGTATCTTTTAGCCCGATTACCCCCAGCAAAACGCCCCCAGAAGCGACGTAAACCGCCGTTTTGCCTTGGCAAGACTCCAAAAGTTCCGCAGCCACAGCGACGCCCTGCTGGCTCATCCACTCAGCATTCCCTGCGAATACCCGCTGGGCCTCTACTAAAGCAGAAACCCCGAAGCCCGGTTCCGTGTAGAAATCTTCAGCAGGTAGCAGCGACAAACCTTGCTGTTGAGATTCCAGTAAAATCGCGGCGGCGATGGGATGACAAGCGCCTCTTTCCACAGCCGCCGCAATTTGCAGCAGTTTTGAGTCAATTGTGGAACAGGCATCTTGTTTGTTGCCAGAAACATCATCAATTGTGGAAATTGTGGAAATTGTCGAAATTGTGGAACAAGCATTTTGCCTATTTCCGACATTAATATCCGAGTTCAAATCCAAATCAGAATTCACAAAAATCGGCAAATAATCTGTGAGTGTGAGATTGCCGGTTGTCAGAGTCCCAGTTTTGTCAAAAACCACAGTATCCAATTGATGTACCCGTTCTAAAACATCGCCACCGCGAATTAAAAGTCCGCGTTCCGCCCCGATGCCAGAACCGACTAAAATTGCAGTTGGGGTAGCCAATCCCAAAGCGCAAGGACAAGCAATAACTAAAACTGCGATCGCCAATTTCAAACTTAACAACAAAGAAGATGGATAATGAATCATGGGTAATTGACTTCCCATATTCATTGCCCCGTGTCCCATCTCCATTACCCCATGTCCTAAAAGCACAGAAGACCAAAAATGAGTTCCGACAAAATACCAAAATAGGAAAGTTAAAACCGATATCGCCATGACGCCATAGACAAAATATCCGGCGACAGTATCAGCTAAATGTTGAATCGGCGCTTTGCGAGTTTGGGCTGCTTGCACCAAAGCCACCATTTGAGCTACAGTTGTCTCTTTACCTGTGCGAGTTGCCCGCATCACAACTGCCCCGGATTTATTGATAGTTCCGGCTGCGACTGTATCTGGTGATTGCTTGAAAACTGGCATCGATTCGCCAGTCAGCATCGATTCATCTACGGTTGTTTTACCTTCACAGACTTCGCCGTCTACAGGAAATTTTTCACCTGGTAAAACTTGCAGCCATTCTCCGACTCGGACGCGATCGGCTGGAATTTCAATGTGTGATTGTGGATTGTAGAGTTCTGATGTCGAGTTTACAGGCAATTCTTGAGAGTCCAAATCTAAAATCGGCAGTTTAAAATCAACTAAGCGGGCTGTCGCTGGTTGTAGTGCGATTAAAGCTTGCAAAGCAGACGCAGCGCGCCGTCTGGCTTGCTGTTCGAGAGTTTTTCCCAACAAGATAAAGCCCAACAGCATCACGGGTTCGTCAAAAAAGCACTCCCATCCCATCTTTGGAAACAGCAGCGCGGCGTTGCTAGCGGTGTAAGCTGTGACTGCGCCTAAAGCTACTAAAGTGTTCATGTTTGGTGCGTTTCGCCACAAACTGCGGCAGCCGTCAACGATAATCGGGCGGCCCGGTAGCAGCAATGCGAGGGTGGCGAGTCCCCAGTGAAACCAAATGTTGCTGAGAATTGGGGCTTTTGTGCCGAGTATGTGTCCTAAACCGGATAGAATAATTAGGATTAGGGCGATCGACAATTGATTGATTTGCTGTCGAATTTCTTGGCGCCGCCGTTCAATTATCGCCGCTTCTGCTTCCCGCTGATTTCCACCTAAACGAGACTGGGAGGGAAATCCGTTATCAGTCAATTTTTTCGCTAAAGCATCTGCATCGACAGCCCCAGGTTGACATTCAATCGTTGCGACTTCTACGGCTAAGTTAACGCAGGCAGAAATTACGCCTGAATGCTGCATGAGTTGGCGTTCAACTGATGCAGCGCAACCTGCACATTTCATCCCGCTGACATCGAAAGTAACAAGTTCTGGCGGGGAGGATTCTTTAATTGGGATGATTTCTGGTTGAATTTCTGGGATTGTTTTGGGGACAAATTGCATGGGGTTTTTTCGGTATTGATTAGAATATTTTGGTGTTTCGGAAAGTGTTTAATGCAAAGTTGAGATAAATGTCTCTATTTTAGAATAGATATTTTTTGTGGCATCTACCGAAAGTGTTAGTTTTTTTTAATTCTTATACCAATTCTGAAAAAAAGACCGGGCGGTTGAAACCGCGTCTACACAGACACTCACGCGCCTGCGCGGGTTGAAGATTGGACATACGGTTGTCTTCAGTTTGATTACCATAACAAAAACAGTTCGTAGTGCGGACTTTAGTCCGCAACTAAAAAGCGGACT
>JAYUGZ010000010.1:0-16403 GCA_043767465.1 Cyanobacteriota bacterium | reverse complement strand
GCTTTCGATTTCGCAGTCGAGTTCGGCGGTGCAGAGGCTTTCGGGATAGGCTTCGCGGACGATCGCGATCGCCTCTTTTCCCCAGTTTACTAGCTGTTCGGCCGGCACCGACACTCCGAGATCGGGATAAACAACTTTCTCACCGGTGCTGAGTTCGATGGTTTCCGGTTCGTTGAGTTGCGAAAGCGCGATCGCCCGATCGACCAAAATTTGAGGTTCCACGGGCCCGTAAGCCACCGCCAAACCCGGTCGCCCGTCCCGCCACAGCCGCAGAGCTATGCCTTCTGCTTGGGCAGTTTCTAGCTGTTTGAGGCGGTTCGCTTCAAAAAAGACCGGCCGCGAGAGCGATTGCGATTCCAATACCTCAGCAGCTTCAGCACCTGCTTTGGTGGCTAGTTCTAACAGTTGTTCTGCTGATTGGTGATTGGTCATTGTTATCGGTGGTTAGTTGTCGGTTATTGGTTATTAGTTACTGGTTATTGGTTATTAGTTACTGGTTACTGGTTATTGGTTATTAGTTATTGGTTATTGGTTATTGGTTATTAGAAGTCACAACAAATAACAAATGACAAATAACAAATGACAACTAACAAATAACAAATGACAACTAACAACTAACAACTAACAACTAACAACTAAATACTTAATTCGTGCAGCAGCCAAAATCCTGCGAAAGATTCCGAGTCTGGATTCGACTGAATTGCTAAGAAATGTACTTGTTTTGCTTGTTTTTTGGCTGCTTCAAATGCTTTGCCTTCTTTCTCAGTTGCTGCGTCTCTGAGATTAGCTACAATCCAGCGATCGTTAGCTCCCGTATCTAATACCAGCCTCGGGGGCGGGCCGCTCTCAAATTTGATAAAAGCCAATTCTAAAGCCGACATCCAACCAGCCAAAGCCGTTGCTCTCGACGAGTAGATCATAAGTCCTGGAATTTGGGTTTCTGGGCCCAGGCCTGTCATCGGCAGCCCGAAAGCTTCGCCAAATCCGATATCCCACTCGGACATCTCATCAAAAGCGGCGATCGGCAAACTGACAAACGACCATTTTTCGCCGATTAAAGCGTCCGGCAGCGCTACGGGCGTTTCGGGTATAAATTGAACGCTCGGGTTCACAACCGGTTGATAGCCCTCTTCGGCGGGATAAACGTCTTGCATCCGTTCTTCCAGCCACAAGCTGAGGGCGAGGGTGCGGCGGCTGGAGGCGGCGGGAATATCCAACTCCTCGCAGGCTTTGGTAATCATGTTCGCCATTTGGCGGCGGAAAAAGCGGATTTTTTCTGGTGGTTTCGGTGCAGAGGCGATCGCATCTTTAATTGCGCCAGCCAGCCACAGGGAATTCACGGTTGTACTCGGGCACAATTGCGAGTAGCGAAACAGAGATTCTGCCTTGTCGCCTACATTCAGCGGGCTTTCGCAAATCAACACTTCCCATGTTTTTTTCCCACGCTCGTCTATGATTGGACGGCTGTAAAAGTCGAGTTCCCAAATAGTAGCCATGCCGCGCTGTTAAAAATTAATCCTTTCTCATGTTACCGGACAGCGGTCAGGTTTCTGATGCTGAGAATTTTAAACTGATTTTGGCGATCGCGGGCGATTCACGCGCCCGATAGCTGCGACGCGCCTACTTTTCCCAAAATAGCCCTTCTCCCTTGCAGCTTCCCGGAAAATTTTTGCCAGCAGCGCACAACCGGACACATTAGCCACTTTCACAAACAGTGCCGCAGCACTCTCAACCGGTGATGTTTGTTAAACTTGTGGAAGCCAGGGAAAACCAAAAGTATAGCTTGATTCCATGAGACAAATCATTCTCGAAAAGATTGTTTTCACCCTACAACCTTTAGATTTTGTTCTCGCTTTATGGCAAGGAGGTTCAGCAGCCCACGGATACACCGACGAGTGGTCAGATCTCGATATTGCGGTTGTGGTTGCAGACAACTGCGTGGAAGAAACCTTTGAGATTGTGGAAAAAATCCTCGCCGAAATTTCCGAAATCGAACTCAAATATCGAGTTCCAGAACCCGCTTGGCACGGTCAGTCGCAGTGTTTTTGGCGTCTCAAAGAAACCCCGCCGTTCTTACTGATTGATTTTGCCGTTTTCCGGCGCAGCAGCCGCAACGATTTTCTCGAAATCGAGAGACACGGAAAAGTCCCTATCGCCTTTGACAAAGCTAATTTAATTGTACCTGCTCATTTGGATGCAAACCAGCATTTTTCCAAAATGCAAAATCGCTTCAACGAAATCAAAATCCGTTTTGATTTGCTGCAACCTCTGGTAAAAAAAGATATTTATCGCGGGCATTTAGTAGATGCGATCGGCAACTATCACGATTGGACGCTTCTACCCTTAGTCGAACTGTTGGGTATGATTTACCGTCCCCACAGATACGACTTTGGACTCAAATATTTTAGCCGAGATTTTCCGGTCGAAATAGTCAATAAAGTTGCACCCCTTTTCTGCATTGCCAATCTCGAAGATTTGGCAGCAAAACAGCAAATAGCAGAGGCTTTTTTTATTGAAACCTTACCGCTGGTAGCAGCGAAATTTCGGAGTATTGCATAGTAAACAATATCTGTTACAATCTGAACTCAAACATATCTTAATCGTTTACTTATTAAATCTCCCAATTGCGATTGTCAATACATTCAAAATTGTGCTATCCTTGTTTAAGGTGGGAGGTACTAGCTTGCCCCACATCTAGGAAGGCCATGATTAAAACCCTAGAATCTTTATTTGATGGCTCTAATCAATAGGACAAGAAAATGAACACAAGTAATATAAAATCTTTTTCAGTGCAGGGTCTTTTCGGCACAGATGATGTTCACATTCCCTTTGATGAGAATACAAAAATACTCGTTGGAGAAAATGGACTTGGAAAAACTCAAGTCTTAAACCTTTTTTATTATACTTTAAAAAGAAACTTTTTTAGGCTGGGTGAATTCAGCTTTGATAAATTAATTTTAGAATTTCCTCAAGGAAATTTTATTGAAATATCTAAAGACAAGGTAAATGAATTGATTCAGGAACTTTACGATCATCCAGTGCTTAGAGATTTTATAGATCAAGTTGGTTATCCTCAACTGGAAATGCTCAGAAATCGATTCATACAAAGCAAAGGTAACAGAAGAAAATTCTTATTAGAAGCAGAGCTTGAATATAATTTCAAATCGAGCAAGTTTCCTATTCATCTTATATTTCGAGTTTTTGAGAAACTCGAAATGAATAAAGACAATAAATCTAACCTGTTTTTTAGTAATTGTGAAAAAGAAATTGAATCTGGTATTGAAGGGAGTGAAATTATGTATTTTCCAACATATAGACGTGTTGAAGAAGACTTATACAATCTTGGCTATAGTGATGATGAACTTTTAAATCAAGAAAATACACTTATTCAATTTGGCATGGATGATGTCCAAAAACGTTTTAACAACATTCAAAATACTATTGATAGATTTTTGAAGGAAGGTTTTTCACAGATGTCATCCGAAATTCTCAGTCAACTGATAGAAGATGAAGAAGATGAAAAAGACAGTGAATTCTTGAAAAATATCGAAGATAATGATGTTGAAATTTTATTGTCACGAGTTGGAAATCGAATTTCAGAACCTAAAAAAGAAAGAATTAGGGAACTCCTTTTAAAAAAAGAAGCAAAGCCAATAGCAAAAGATAACTCTCTGAACTTTTTTTTAAAGAAACTAATTGAAATTTACTCATCTCAAAAAGAGTTAGACAACTCCGTAAAACTATTCAGAGACGTTTGCAATAAATATTTGATTAACAAAAAAGTATTTTATGATGAAAGTGCAATCAAAATTTTTATTAAATCAGAGAGAAATTCTTCAGACATTCCATTGAGTAAACTTTCTTCAGGAGAAAAGCAAATTATTTCAATATTTTCTAAGATTTACCTTTCCGAAGGTGACCAAAAATTTCTTGTGCTTTTTGATGAGCCAGAGTTATCATTATCAATGCCTTGGCAAAAGCAATTACTTCCAGATATTCTCAATTCAGGAAAATGTGAATTCCTTTTGGCAGTAACTCATTCCCCATTCATTTTTGATAATGAATTAGATAAATATGCAATTGGCTTAGACGAATATGTTAAACCTTCACAAGTCATTACAGCCTAATGTCATACATAGAAAGACTCAGGAAAAGCCGAGAAAGATCCCAAGTTGCTTATACAGAGTTTGCCCTGCATACCCAAAAAGGTAAAGATGGCTTGTTTTGCTTTTTCGAGGGAAATGATAATGCATACTATGTACCAAGAATAAAACTTTTCACAGATAATTATCACCCAATAAATTGCGGTGGCAGAGATAAAGTATTAGACGTTTACCGACTTATTACTATTCATGCGGAATACGATAAATACAAAAAAGCTTTTTTCATTGATAGGGATTTCAATGAACCTTTACCACCTCATAACCCACCTATATTTGAAACACCTTGTTATTCTATTGAAAATTTTTACGCTTCAGTAGATGTTTTCAAAGAAATCCTAAAAAATGAACTTCATTTATCAGAAGTTAGTGATGAAGCATTTCAAGTTTGTATTAGCCTTTTTACGCTGAGACAACAAGAGTTTCATCAAGCTACGAGTTTGATTAACGCTTGGTATGCTTGCTTGATAGAGATTAGAAATCAAACAGGAAACCAAACAGGTGTAAATTTAGTCGATAAATTACCAAAAGACTTTATTCATTTTACGCTAGACTCGGTAGTACAAAAATATGATTGTGAAACCATCAAACACAAGTTCCCACAAGCCTTGGAAGTTTCTGAAGATATTTTAAACATAAAGCTTGATGACTTTACCCGTTGTGAACAATATAAAACTTTTAGAGGCAAATATGAAATGGAGTTTGTGGTTACAATGATTCAACTAATTTTACAGGATTCATCAAATTCTAAAAAGTATATAAAAGACAAAATAAAGTTTACTTTTGGGGAGAAGTTGAGTAATGAGCAAGCTATCAGTCTTTTTTCGGTATATGCTGAAACCCCCGAAACTTTGAATGATTATTTGGCATTGCTGCACAGTAAAGATAGTTAAGCTACATCATGTATCCATTAACTTAACTACTTATTCCTTTATAAAATGTCTCCGATGCGGTGATAAATTCGATCGCACTGCACCGCTTTTCTGCATTACCAATCTAGAAGATTTAGCAGCAAAACACCAAACAGCAGAGGCGATTTTTGCCGAAACCTTACCGCTTGCAGAAAAGCTGATGCAAAACCATCCAAATCAACCCAATTAACAGCAGCCCAAAAAACCAATCCGCCTGCATCAGCGTTCATTAGCGTTCATCAGCGGTTAAAATTAAAAATCAACAAACATCCGCAACTTCCAATCCCATGACAAAACTCAGCGTCAACATCAACAGAATCGCCCTCCTCAGAAACTCTCGAAACATCGGCATCCCCAGCGTTACCGAAGCCGCAAAAACAGCAATTGCCGCCGGAGCTCACGGCATTACAGTCCATCCGCGCCCCGACGAAAGGCACATCAAAGTTTCCGATGTTTACGACTTAGCCAAAATGCTCACCGTCGAGTTCAACATCGAAGGAAATCCGTTTCAGCCACCATTTATGGATGTAGTTTGTGACGTAAAACCTGCCCAGTGTACCTTAGTCCCGGACGCTCCCGACGTGCTAACATCCGATAGCGGTTGGAATATTCCCGAAAATCGCGATCGCCTGTTACCAATTATTGAAAAATTAAAAGACAACGGCATCAGAGTCAGCCTGTTTATGGACGCAGATGCTGCTCTCATGCCCCTAGCAAAAGAAGTTGGAGCCGATCGCGTAGAACTGTACACGGAACCCTATGCAACTGCTTTTCGCGAAGGTAATGTAGAATCTGTTTTTCAACAATATGTCTTAGCAGCTTCTTCGGCTCAATCAGTAGGTTTAGGAGTAAATGCCGGACACGATCTAAATTTGCAAAACTTAGCTAAGTTTTGCTCTATTCCTGATATACTAGAAGTTTCTATCGGTCACGCTTTAATTGCAGAAGCCCTAGAAATGGGCTTGTCCAACACAGTACAAGCTTACCTAAAAATCCTCTCAGGTTCGTAGTACAAATAAATCTCGCGTGGCAGGGCTAGTTTTGCACAAAAATTACCACTCAACCCGCCCCTGGTATATCCAAACCCTACAAGACTCTAATTTTAGGGTACCGGATTCTTGGCAAAGTAATAGGGACAAGGTGCTATCAAGCCCTGCACCCTAAAAGCTGATCGCCCTCGCACCAGGTAACAGTAGAGGTCGTCACCCCCGGCTGGCGAAGGGTATTTTGCTGGTAGCAAGGCCGATCCAGGAACCCAGACACCGCGTTTTTTGGGTGCCGACATTTTTTCAGCAATATCCTTGGAAAAAGCTTTAATTTTCCTTAACCAAATAACTCAAATTCTCGATGATATTATGTGTAGGGAGTATCATTGAAATGTCCCGAGAAATTGAGGCTACTACTTAGCTCCCGCACTGGCAATCTGCTACCAGCAGTTTTTGTGCAAGTACGGAATATTTACGTGTATCCTCCATGCTGCTGTAGCCGATCGTGATCGCCAGATTTAATCCGGTGAAAACAGACAAACACAAGTAACCATATACAACTCATTACCCTCGAAAGTGCGACATGAAAAAACTAATTTTACTGACTGGAATGCTACTGATGATGGCGGCAAAATCCGTATTTGCCAGCCCTGTAGCCCCAAAAATTGCACCGAGCGAGCGGATGGCTGCCTCGGAAATTACAGAAACTGTTAACAAACCCGCTGCTACTTCTGCCCTAGTTGCCAAGCTAGAACCCATTGAGCCAACGCCAGCTACCTCTGCCCCAGTTGCCAAGCTAGAACCCATTGAGCGAATGTCAACCTCGGAAATTCGATCGACCATCAGCCAACCCACCACCTATATTTTTGAAGGCGTCAAAGGGCGAGAACTCACTCTCTCCCTGTGGGCGGGACAACTGACAGCCCAACTGTACAGCCCCAACGGTCAGAATATGGGAGCTATTGACAAAAGCGACAATCAGTGGATCGGTCAGTTACCAGAATCCGGCATCTACCGCGTGCGAGTCACCCCGAAAGGTGAGACGAGCAGTTTTGTACTCGAACGCGACTTTAACGCCAAGTGGACTTACAGGCCCTCGCGCGCAATTCCCATCGCCTTTGGGGAAAACGAAGCCACAGTCAGGCTCAAAATGTCCGGCTACCAAATCCAGCCCCTGACAGTTCAAGGAAAACAGGGACAGACAATCAAGGTGACTGCTAGCAACAAAACTCTCGATGTGGCGATCGAATCTCCGTCGGGACAACTCCTAGATCAAGGCGAAGGTCAAACTTTTGCTCAACTCCCGGAGTCTGGAACCTACAAGGTGCTGGTAGTTGCCAACAGGCCGATCAAATCCTCGATCAGAGTTGCTGTGCGATAGATCGAGATAGCACAAACATTCTTGAGGGCGATCTAACTTTCACTCGCCCAGCCCCAAAAGCTCGCCCGAAACGCGAGCTTTTTTTGCGTAAAATCAACCGCCAATAACATCAGTTAGTAGGTTCCTTAATTGCTTTTTTTTCCCTCCGCTACATCCGCTACATCCGCTACACAATCCGTTGCCGAACTTCCTTCTCAACCTCGGATCAGCGCTGCAAAACGTTCTTGTTTCCAAATGCAGCTTAAATCCGAGTCAGCTAAAGCTAGTTCTCGGTATAAATTTGGCATAAACTCCACAGCCCGCTGCAAATTGTCAAGGGCCAAATCAGCAAAACCCAGCAGCGCATAACAGCAAGCTTTGTTATAAAAAGCGTTAGCAAAATCAGGATTGATTTCTAAGGCAGTTTCGTAGCAAGCGATCGCCTCCGAATAGCTGCCTTGTCGCGCCAATTCCACACCCCGATTGTACCAAATCAAATAATCTTCAAATACACACTCAGATGTAGGAGTGAACTTGGCATTTCTCTGATTTAAACCGACTAATTTCCCTAAAGCCACCCGCCGTTCCTCGATCGCTTCGGCTCGGCCCGGTTTCAGAGCGAGCGATCGGCTAAAACTAGCCACTGCTTGTTTGTAAAGTCCCATGGAATTCGCAGCTAGACCGCGATTGTACCAAGCTTTTGCATCGTCTGGGTTAAACTCGATCGCGCGATCGAAACTGTTGAGCGCCTGATAGTAAAGCTTGAGTTCCAACAGAGCATTACCTCGGTTATACCAGGCACAAGCAGCCTCCGGGTGCAAACTTAAAGAGCGATCGAAACTCAAAACCGCCTTATTGTAAAGCCCCATATCGATTAGCGTCAGTCCCCGGTTGTGCCAAATACTTGCCTCGCACGGGTTGAACTCCAGAGCCCGGTCAAAACTGTTGAGAGCATCCAAAGGGCGCCTCAACTTTCCTAAAGCAATAGCCCGGTTGTGCCAGCCAAAGCTCGCATTCGGCTCCACCGCCAAGGCCTCATCAAAACTTGAAAGCGCCTCTGAGTGCCGTTCTAAGTTCCCCAAAGCCATACCTCGTCCGAACCAAGCCTTATAATGATCCGATTGCAAATTCACAGCTCTGTTAAAGTTCGCCAGAGCACCATCATGATCCTTAGCTTCGAGGTGGCGCGAACCCAGATGGTAATACCAAGCGGCTTCCAAGTTTTGAATTAATTTCATAATATCTCGCATCTATCTTAGGGATGATTCTACACGAACAATGCCCGGAGTTAAACTGTAATTCCACTAAAAATCTGAAATTTTTGATACAGGGCGATCGCCCGTACAAACCGCCAGTAACAACCTCAACAATTGACCATGAAACTAACTATTTTCCTCTGATGAAATGCTCTTTCACCTAACCGCACCGATCGCACTCTTGGAGCTGCTGCGAATCTCAAATCAGAGTGAATCACGCAACTATTGCCGCATCCAAAATCAAATTTGCAGTGACACCAAGAGTGTTCCGGCGCCGCTCGTCCAACTGCAAATTCCATAGTGCGATCGGCCTTGTGATTGCTTTGTTCAAGCAACCACAACCGCTGTTTGAGCAGTCTCGCTCAACAGCAACCTGCCTGAACCATCAATACTAAAATCCTGACCCAGTACAAAACCCTTGCCCATCAACCGCTTGCAAACAACCAGCGCCGTAATTCGACGAATCTCTTCCATCACGTCAGCAGGAATCAAATAACTCAAACTCCAGAGCACCGACTCACAGTCAGACCAAATCAAGCGCTCTATACTGACAATCATCAAAGCAGCTACGCTGTCAACAGACAGCCGCCCCCTGAGATCGGCAATCAAATCTTTACCAATTAAGCTATTGCGAGTCATCATCGCTCTAGCCATCTTTCCAATTTCTTGTTCGAGTTCTAAATGATTCATGCTTAGCACTGGCTGTTATGTTTTTAAAGCACTACTCGGAGTAAAAACAGTGACCGCTACCAGGATCTGCCCTAGGGTAGCTGACGCAGACTCTGCCGCAACTCCTTTTAACAAAGTATACCTAAAGAAAGATCAAAAATGTATCTAAAGGCAGATACTAAAATTTATTTTTTTTGTCATAACTAGATGAACCAATTCCCAGAACAGTTTGTCTGAGCAGCAAATTGAGTATTTGTACTCGCTCAGACCCAGAGGCAAGTTAAGAATTGGTAAATTCGATACATAATAAAGAAGTAGTTGGTTCGGAGAAAATACAGCAATGGCTGCAAAAAAGCCAGATATCGATATTGCCCCCTATATCGACCATGCTCTGATCGACCCAAGCGCCACTCCCGATCAAGTAGAAAACTGCTGCCAACAAGCAGAAAGATTTGGGTTTGCCACAGTTTGCGTGTATCCAGCCTACGTGCGACAAGCCGTAAGTCTTCTGCACGGCAGAAAGCCAAAAGTCTCGACTGTCATAGGTTTTCCCACGGGAGCAACCACATCAGCAGTCAAACTCTACGAAGCCCTAGAAGCCGCAGACAATGGAGCCGTTGAGTTAGATGTCTGCGTTAATTTAGGATTGTTGAAAGCCGGAAAAAATGACGAATTTCACCGGGAATTAGCCGAAATTTGCGAAGAAACCGGACAAACTATTAAGGCGATTATTGAATGCTCGATGCTTTCGGATGAGGAAAAACAATTAGCGGCTGAGCTTTGCATGGAGGCGGGCGCCGCTTATATCAAAACTAATACGGGCTTTTTTGGTGCGGCGACACTTGAAGATGTGAAGTTGCTTAAGGAATTTACTAAGGGAAGGGTTGGTATTAAAGCTGCTGGAGGAATTCGCACTCACGAACAAGCTATAGATTTGATCGTCGCTGGTGCAACTCGTTTGGGGACTTCTCGCGGCCCAGAATTACTTCGCCAGCGAGATAATTTGGATAAGAGTCATTAGTCATTGGTCATTGGTGATTGGTGATTGGTGATTGGTGATTGGTGATTGGTGATTGGTGATTGGTCATTGGTCATTAACTGGTTCCCAGGCAGAGCCTTGGAACCCATATAAGCGAGGCTCTGCCTCGGCACAGGATTAGGAGACAGAGCCTCCGGATCTGCGTTACCAGGCAGAGTTTGGTAACGAGTATGTTCTGCGTTTTGGACTGTTTTTGCTACTGCCTTTGTAAATCTAAAATCTAAAATCTAAAATCTAAAATCTAGTGACTCGAACTTACAAAGCAACTGGAATCAATCTTAAGAGTGCACCAATTGGCGAATCCGATCGCCTGCTGACAGTTTTGACGCGGGAATTCGGCTTAATTAAAGCCGTAGCACCGGGTGTTCGCAAACAGCGATCGAGCATTGGCGGTAGAAGCGAGTTATTTGTTGTCAACGAATTGCTCATCGCCAAAGGCCGATCGCTCGACAAGATTACCCAAGCTAGCACCGTCGAATCCTATCCGGGTTTGAGCCGTAACCTGGGAAAACTATCCGCCGCGCAATATCTGGCCGAATTGGCGATCGCCAGCGCCCTTTCCGACGAACCGCAAGAACCACTTTTCTTTTTGCTGGGCGAACACTTAAGCCGTTTGGAGCGTTTGTCCGATCGCACAGAAATCCAATCCGCCGCCGTGCTAGTCGCCCATCTCGCCCAGGGTATTTTTCACTTGTTAGCCCTAGCAGGCCTCGCGCCCCAAGTCCAAGTCTGCTGCGCCACCAGAGTGCCGATCGTCCCAAATTTTAGCGATCCAAACTGGAAAACCGGGTTTAGTATACCTTCTGGGGGAACCTTCAGCCTGTCCGAGCTAGCTAACCTAGAGGCAGAACTCTCCTCACAAACCGGTAGCTTGTACAGATCCGCTTCCCGTTCCCCACAAACAAGTAATAGCAAACACTTGACAAATTTTCACATAAATGCTAAGGAATTAGCAGCGCTGCAACAGTTGGGTAGTGCAGAACTAGAAGAAGGGATTACCGATCGCACGGCTTGGATATCAGTAGAAAATATTTTGCGGCAATATGCCCAGTATCATTTAGGTTGCACGATTCGATCGGGAAGCTCGATCGACACCTACTTAGAGAGTTTTGAATTTTAAATTTTGAATGTTGAGTGAAAATCTCACCCCAGCTTGCGGGATATCCGAACCAACAAACAATTTCAGGTAAATTCTCAAGATTCTTGCAACAGTAGATAATAAGAAAAGTTACGAGTTATTAAAAGTAGAGGTTAACGCCTCAATTTGAAATTCCCATCCCCCAAGCTCAACCATCCCAGGCGATCGACCCCTAATACTATGATGCGACTGTCCGATACTGATTTGAGAATATCTATTTTAGCTGTGACCCACCACAAGATGGAAGAAAGAGAAAATTTTCCAGATTTTCAGTCTGAGCCCGTTTCGGGCGATCGACAATGGAGCAACGTCCAAGACTCAGAAATGGATAAATATCCCACAACTCCAGAGTCAAGCAACGGCAAAAGCCAACAACCCCAACCAATCGAACCACCACCAACAGCAGAGCCAGCAGTTGCTGAAACTCCCGAGCCAGAAAGAGGATTTCTGCCAGTGCTCAAAAACCGCAATTTTCTAGCATTGTGGAGCGGGCAAGTTTTTTCCCAACTAGCAGATAAAGTTTATCTCGTACTGACGATCGCCCTCGTGGCCAGCCGGTTTCAAGCACCAGATCAAACCATCAGCAGATGGGTATCGGCAATTATGATCGCCTTTACCATTCCTGCGGTGCTATTCGGGGCTGCTGCGGGCGTGTATGTCGATCGTTGGTCGAAAAAAGCCGTGCTCGTAGCCACAAACCTGCTGCGCGGAGGCTTAGTGATAACATTACCCCTGCTACTGTGGCTCTCAGACGGGTTTGAACTCGGTCAACTACCGCTCGGATTTTGCTTGCTGCTGCTAGTGACATTCCTAGTTTCGACCCTAACTCAATTTTTCGCCCCAGCAGAGCAGTCAGTAATTCCCCTAATTGTGGAACGCCGACACCTACTATCGGCCAACTCGCTCTACACCACAACCATGATGGGTTCGGTGATTATTGGCTTTGCAGTCGGAGAACCCTTACTAGCTTTAGCCGACACCCTATTTACCAACCTCGGCGGCGGACTCGGCATCGGCAAAGAATTATTAGTCGGCGGAAGTTACGCCTTCGCCGGAGTGCTGTTGCTGTCGATGCAAACAGGCGAAAAAACCGAGGTGGAACATGAACCGCCACACCCCCTAGCAGATTTGAAAGACGGTTTGCGTTACATCAACGATCACCCGAAAGTCCGGAATGCTTTAATTCAACTAATTATTCTATTTTCGATTTTTGCAGCCTTGGCAGTTTTAGCGGTGCGGCTAGCAGAAATCCTGCCGGGTATGCGAGCGTCGCAATTTGGCTTTTTGCTGGCTGCGGTGGGCGTTGGGATGGCTGCTGGGGCGACGACTGTTGGCTATCTCGGCCACAAGTTTTCTCACTCTCAACTCAGTTTAATCGGATCTGTTGGCATGGCAGTTGCTCTGCTCGGTCTTTCTGCATTTACACACCATTTGTGGATATCGGTGCTATTCATTACTATGTTGGGTTTGTTTGCCTCATTGGTGGGAGTGCCGATGCAGACCACAATTCAAGCAGAAACCCCAGAAGAAATGCGGGGAAAAGTCTTCGGGCTGCAAAACAATGCCACTAACATCGCTTTGAGTTTACCATTGGCTTTGGCGGGAGTAGCCGAAACCTTTCTGGGTTTACCGACAGTATTTTTGGCTTTAGCAGGATTGGCGATCGCAGGCGGTGTCTTAACCTGGTATATTTCCCGTAGCACTAATAGCAAAGTCGATCGAATTTAAAACATAACAAACTCTGATTTACTCGAATGCACATCGCTTGGCTAGGAAAAAAATCACCTTTTTGCGGTAACGTAACTTACTCCAGGGAAGTCACTAACGCATTATTAGACCGGGGATACCAGGTTAGCTTCTTGCACTTCGCCCAAGAAACAGGCCCACTGGACAGGAATAATACGGCGTGGAGCTTGGTAAATGGCAAATGGGGAGCATCCATGTCTCCAACCTCATTTACTAATTCGCTCTCGCCCGCAAGTTGCAACGAAGTTTCTTTACCCTGTCACTACAAATCGCAAATTTATACGATTCCCACTCTCAAATCCCGCACAGTGTTGATGAAGTCTTTGCGGCGGCTGAAACCGGATGTTGTTCACGCTTCCCTGACGCTTTCGCCTCTAGACTTTTTGTTGCCGGAAATTTGTCAAGAATTGAATTTGCCTCTGGTGGCGACTTTTCACCCACCATTCGATCGCAAATTGCGCAATTTAACATCGGGAACGCAACACCTGATGTATCAACTGTACGCCCCGTTTTTGGCTCACTACGACTCGACGATCGTATTTTCTCAGATTCAGCGGGATATTTTGGTGAAGTTGGGAGTGCCGGAAGAACGGGTAGCGGTGATTCCCAACGGCGTAGACGCGGTGAAGTATTCGCCCGGGCCTTCGGGGTTGAAATCTCAATTAAAAGCCGATCGAATTTTTGTGTACCAAGGCCGCATTGCCCCGGAGAAAAATGTCGAGGCTTTGCTGAAAGCGTGGAAACAATGCAATTTTGCCCCAGGGAATGTATTGGCGATCGTAGGCGACGGGCCCCTAGCCGCCTCGCTGCAACTGTCCTACGGCGCAGAGGACGGCATTGTGTGGCTGGGATTTGTCGCCGAGGAGGAACGCCGGATCGAGATTCTGCGGGGTGCAGATGTATTTATTTTGCCTTCTTTGGTGGAGGGATTGTCGCTGTCGCTGCTGGAAGCGATGGCCTGCGGTTTAGCTTGTTTGGCAACCGATGCCGGTGCTGATGGCGAAGCCTTGGAGGAAGGCGCGGGGGTAGTTTTGAACACTCAGCGGGTGCGCAGTCAGTTGCAAACTTTGCTGCCGCTGTTTTGCGATCATCCTGAGTTTGGAATGCTGTTGGGTCAAAAAGCACGCCAGCGGGCGATCGAGCGTTACACTCTCAGTCAGAATATTACTGAGTTGGAAAAGCTCTATTCAGAGGTTTTGCAGAGGCAGCGCGTGCCGCTGCGGGGCTTGGCATAGGGAAGGAAGAAGGAAGAAGAAAGGAGTGCGGTGTCTCTACCCGTGGATATTGGTAGGGAAACGGCACTGCCGTGTCCTCTTCGATATGGGTATGATTTGTTGACTCCTTACTCGTTACCAGGCTCTGCCTGGTAACACAGATCCGGAGGCTCTGCCTCCATTATCTAGCCGAGGCAGAGCCTCTAGATATAGGTTCCCAGGCAGAGCCTTGGAACCAGTTAACGGCACCTTTCAGTAAGCGCCTGGGAACCAGTTAAAACTTCCAGCATCGTCTGTGCAGCATCAAACGCATCATAGGGAGACCAAACTTCACACACCGCACCAGATGGGATCAAATCCTGTTCCTGACTCTGCATACATCCCATCAGCATTTGCAAGGTTACTTCCTCCACAGAAAGACCTCGCCGCTGAGCAGACTGTAAGAGATATTGCTCCAATTGAGGTGATAGATTTAGCGTCAAATTCATAAACTGCTCCTATTTGTTGGTAATTGCTGTGTTAAAACCTTCAATCTAAAATTGCCTAACTTCCCGGGCGCAAATAATCCCAAAGTCGTAGCGTAGCGGGGCGTAAGCCATCGCCCGAATCGGCCCGAATCAACGCAACCACAACATCCGGCAAACTTCCCAAACTCGGATAAACAAAATAACGCGGTTCCCAGCGCGGCCCAAACTTATCTTTAAAACTATGCAATCCCTTAAAATTATAAAACTTGCTCAAGTGTTCCGAAAGATAAATTAAAACCTTTTCCAACCGCCCGGATTTCCCAGGTTCTCCGACTCCTGCCAAAGCCGACAAACCCAAATCAAATTCTGCATATCCCAACTCTTGACAGTGCTGCAACATCGAAGCAAACAAACACTCCATCGTGCCATTTTCTGCCTCGGTACGACGCCGCATCAAATCAACTCCAATCACTTCATTTCCCGCAGATATCATATTAGCAAAAGCACTAATTTTACCGTCGGGAGTATAGATAACTACAGCGCGAGTTTTCTTCAAATATGCCTCATCAAACCAACCCACAGAAAACTTTTTTTCTGCACCCTGAACCATTTGTAGCCACTCATCGCTCGCGAATTTCATTTGCCGCATCACTTCCAAACTCAAAGGAGGTTCATAAAATTCGACTTGATGCCCGGCTTTTGTCAATCGGTTGATCGCAGTTCTCAAGTTTTGGTTAGCTTTGCCTTTGAGAGTAAAATCTTTGAGATTGACAATCGCTGCTTCGCCAATTTGCACCACTCGAAAACCGAGATTAGAATACATTTCCAGATCGTTAGGCAAAGTTTGATAAAATGCTGGATACCAGTCATTGCGATCGCAAAACTCTTGAAACCCCAGAATTGCCTCTTTGCGGTCTTCAGCCGGCCCGATGGGGTCTCCAAGGGCGATCGCACCTCTACCTTTGGACACATAGGCGATCGCACTTTTGCCCGAAGGACTAAAATAATAAGATTTATCCTCAAGCAACGCCAGTCTTGCTAGCGTTGTCCGCCCGTATTCTGCTACAACTTGTTGAGCTTTATTCCGTTCCGAAACACTTGCCGAATCTCGCAATAGTACCGGCCGCAGCAGCATCAAAAGTGCATAACCAAGCGTTACCGCACCCATAGCGTAAATCGACTCCGCAAAAAAGCTAGCAAACCGAGTTTTCGGAACTAAACCCGCATTGTCCGCCGTGAAAAACATGGCAAAAGTCTGGAATATAGCATCGTCCCAATCGAAATTAACCGCTCGTTCGTTCACTTCAAAACGCCTGTCTAAAATGTAAAAACCCGCCGTTCCGTAAGCGAGGGTAAACAGCAAAGCCCCTATCAAAACTCTGATTCCTTGAGCAATTGAAGGGCGATCCGATTTAGCAGTAAACGTCTTCCGCATCACCAGCAATTGAAACAGCAGC
>JAYUGZ010000009.1:0-16409 GCA_043767465.1 Cyanobacteriota bacterium | reverse complement strand
TAAAGTTCGTTTGCCAGTGCTGGATTTTTGGTGCGTACCAGGGAATAGACTACGTGGTCTAGGCTGGCTTTGCGGGTTAAAAAATAATTATCTACTTTAGGTCTCCAAGTCTCTTGCTTAAATTTTTCGATCAGCAAGGGCCTGACGGCCATCTCTTGAAGTTCTTCTGCCGTCATATTTTGGCTGCGCAGCCAAGCTTCTTTGGCTTCGGGGGCTGTCAGTTGGTGCTGTGCCAGAAAATTCTCCACGGCGGATTGGCGTTCTTCGTCGCTGCAACTAAAGGATGCGATCGCTTGGTCAACTATGACACCCCGCAAGAATTGTGGCATCAATTGGTACCGCTTCAGGAGCGATGGCATATCCTGAGCTTGCAGTAATTTATCGCCTATTTGAAAAAGTCCTGTCATTTTTTGTTCTCCAACTGACTTGCGCTTCCCCTTTTAATCTAGCTGTGGCAGGAAAAGAGCGACAACCACTAACCCCTTAGTCTACCGATAATAGCAGAGCGTCAAGAAAGCTAACGATATTGCTGCCTATTTCTTGACGCTTTGCCTCGCTAGGGGTTCCTTTCAAATAGTTTGCCTATCTGATGGGAGTAAGCGCGGCTGTCAAGAAATTTGGGGTTTGCCGCCATTTTTTGTTGGACTCGATCCCGATAGCGCCGACGCAGTTCTGGGCTGGTTCCCAGTGCTGTACTCATCTCTATATAAGAGTTCTCACTGTTTGCTACCAGTTCCGGAAGTACCAGTTCTTTGAGCATTGCTGCTGCGATGCCCGAGTCGCGATTTTGCCCTGTTCTTGCTACCACCGGCAACCCGACTAACAGCGCTTCTGCTACCGAGCAGGCACTGCTGTATGGATAGGAGTCTAAATATATATCAGCCAATTCCAGACATTTTATGCAATCTGCACGATTTGGTAGCGCCCGTATCACAACTACCCGTTGTTTGTCAATCCCAAATTCCCCGAATGTCGATCGAATTTGGTGGTAAAAAGGCACCGTCGGATAGTTGTCTGCGCGGGAGCGAAAGGGATACAAAACTAAAATAGAATTCGGTACGCCGGCAATAATTCTTGCCCAAGTTTCTCGCAATTCTGGGATAATTGTCCCAGCCCGAGCACAGGACATGAACACTACAGATTCGTTGGTGGCTCCCCAACTGCTGCGAGTCGGTTCAACGGTGGCAGGAGCTGATGCTACAGTAGGATAGCTGAAACAAACTCCCGACCCTTCTAAAGTAATTAATTTTTCGCGATACTGTGCTGCTGCATCTGCGGGCAATGTCAAATCTCCGACAATCAAATAATCGATATTGCGGGCTGCGGTGGTGGCGGGAGTTGATGCGGCGGTAGCCATTTGCACGCGCGCTAGTCGGTGCAAGCACAGCAGCGCGGTTGGTTGGGAAGTATCGGTGGTATTGGTGCTAATTAGCAGAATATCTAAATTGTGCGATCGAATTTCCTGTACTTGCTGTGGCAAATCTTCCGATAGTTGCACCAACTTGTCGGCGCAACGAGCGCAATATTTCGCCAGTTTATCATCTTGTACCTGGAAATGATACAGGATAATTTCAAATTTGTCTCGCTCTAAATATTCAAAACTGGGAATTGCGGCGAAAGTCTCTGTTTCTGAACTAATTTTCTCAAGCAAAAAGCCCACTCTAATTTTAGTTCTTTCAGGTTCTCTTGGAGCAAAACTCCAGTCTATTTGACAGCCGATATTTTGCAAATAAAATTCCAGAATATCAGCTCGCTGACTCAATACATTGAGCAGATTTGCCTGGCTCAAATACAAAGCTTTGAAGCTAACACTCTTGGCTACAAAAGCCGCCAAATAACGCCAAACTTCCGAATGTGGGAAACTGGCGATATTCGCAGCGACGTACTGGATTAGCTGCTGGAAATATTCAGAGTACCTTTCAACCTCCCACTTTTGTTGAAAATAGCTGGGAGACTGAAATAGGAATTTCAGAAAATCGTCAAAAAACCATTCGGGAATCGCTGCATTTTTATATTCTAGAGGCAACTGATAAGCATCGCAGTACAGCATCGCTGCGAGAGAATATTGAATGTTATCGGCAATTTCTCCTCCTTCTGCAAGTTGCGAGGATAACTGCTGCATAAAACTTTGTTCTGAGTCAGTTAAAGTTTCATGTTTGAGGTGGCTATCCAGTAGCAATTTATGAGCTTTTCCCGCTTCTTGCGAGTAAGCATTTTCTAATTTGTCGGCTGACAAATTCAGCCAATGTTCAGCTATTTGTAGGCGGTATTGGCGCAGTTGCGCGATAATTGACTGGCTTGACGGCGATTTTTTGTACTGTGCAACCAGTGCTGACAAATCAGATAAACTCGGCTGGGTTCTTGATGCCAACTTTTGGCGAATTTTGTTGGTGGTTTCGGGATTTAAGAAAGTGTAATCAGGATGGTTTAGTAGTTTTTTGTAAAATCTAACGACATCTTTATGATTTTCACCAGCCGCGAAGTTCTTCCAAGTTTGTTGTTCGGGATGAATCCGCAGTGACGACAGTGTTTCGTCTACAAATCCGATGTGATAATTCCCCATGATGCGCCACCACATATCTAAGTCTACATATTGAGATAATGCGGAATCAAATAATCCTATTTCTGCAAAGACTCGGGTGGCAATTAAGACGGTACTCGGTTCGCCAATTTTGTTAATGGGGTTATTCAAGCAGTTAGCATCTGCTAGCAATTCTTTTCCGGTCTGAATTGATTTTAAATTCGACCAACTTTTGTGCAAGTCTTTGATTGATTTGGAAGCTTTCCGCAAAATTGGGTGAGATTCATCTTCAGCGATGGTGATAGCGCGCGGGGAGAAAACCATGCCTATTTCTGGGTTTCTTTGGGCGACGGAGACCATTTTTTCGATACATTCTGGTGCGAGTAAGTCGTCTTGAAAGAGAAATTTAATGTATTCACCTTTGGCTTGGGATATGCAGAAGTTCCAGTTTTGTGATAAGCCGTAGTTGCGGTGGAGGATGATGCGGAAGTCGGCGGATGTTTGGGATTGGAAGGTTTGGGCGATCGCAATTGTGCGGTCTGTGGAGCCGTCGTCGGATATAATCAGTTCTATGTTAGAGTACGTTTGGGCGATCGCGCTTTTGATTGTTTCCTCAATAAATGCCTCTCCGTTGTATGTCGGAATGCAAATGCTCACCAAAGGCTGCCAGTTTCGCAGTTCTACTTTTGATTGAGTTTGTTGCTTTGATGGCGGGAATTTAGCCCTGATTTTAGCAGACTTAGCTTTAGCGGTTCCTGACAGAGGTAAGTTGTGAAAGTTATCGGTAATCTCGGCAATATATTCGAGACGTTTTCTAATTTTAGTCCCGGTAACTTGCGGGTTGAGTAAAGTCTTGATTTCCTCAGCACCTATCGCTCCAATTTGTTGAGCTTCCTGGGAATTATTGAAAACGAACCGCATTAAATCAGCAGCGTGTTCGACATCCGGTTGGGCCCAAACATTGCCTGCTTTGTAAGGCCCGCAATCTTGCTCAATTGGGATTAACTTATACTTGACTAAAAAGCTATTTCCGACATTCATGAATTCTGTATTTGATGAATAACCGGTGGCAATTACGGGTTTGCCGTAAAACATCGCCTCAGCCATTGTTAAGCCGAATCCTTCGCAGCGGTGCAGCGATATGTAACAGTCGCAAGCATAAAGCAAAGCGTTGATTTTATCTTTGGATAAATACCCGTCTAGGTGTTTGATATTTGCACAATTTTCTACGGCTGAGTTTAAGGATGCTTGAGCCTGTGTAAATTTGTTTGAGTTGGAAGATTTGACAATCAACAATACGCGGTCATTTTCGCCAAAAGCTTGTTTAAATGCTTGAATAGTAGCTAAAGTATTTTTGCGCTCGATGCGGCTGGAAAAGTCGAATACAAACAAGAAAATAAATTTATCTTTAGGTAAATGCAGTGCTTCTCTGCTCGGCAAATGTGCGGGCATGGCAATACTTGGCATGATTTTTATGACCGGAATTGGCGATACTTCGGAAATAGCTTCTGCACAATAATTGCTGTAAGTCCAGATTTCATGAAATCGCTCAAATGCAGGCTGCCATTCCGGGGGAAATGCGGGAAGTTCCCAGGCCCAAAACCCGATATTGTATTTGTTTTCAAAATAGCTGGAACCTGTATGTTTGATAAAGGTTGCAACTTCATCAGCGTTAACTTGAATTAAGTTTACGGGATGGGGATTGTCGGGGCTAAAATTTGGATATGTGGTGTCTTGTTTGCGGTGGGGACTGCGGGTGAAATTGTTGATAACAAAGGGAATGCCGGCGGCTTCTGTGGCTCTGATGTTTGCTCGGACACCTTCTCCTATGCCAAATTCGCCGTTGATGTAGCCGGCGATGTTAATTCCTAGATTTGGGTTCATAGTTTTTTATGGATACAGCAAATTGTTGTGTTTATTTTTTGGCAAAAAAGCTGAATTAATCGATTGCGTTAATTCAGCTAAGGGAGATAGGGGTTGAGAGTAGATGATTTTGCTGAATATTTGCTAACATATAGCGATTGGTGAACCAGATTTAAATGAATCGCAGAGGACGCAGAAAACGCAGAGGAGCGAGAAGAGAGGGTAGACAAAGAGTTGGTAACTGAAAATTTAGTCCTTGACAATTGTGCCGATCGCCATTGTATACTGGCATCGCCATGCTAACCTTCGGCTAGTTGTGGGTCGGCATGGTTGCTCTGTTTGATTTTACGATAAACTAATTAGGAATTTTAGGTAAAGTGATCGATCGCGCTAACCACGACCTCCTCAAACTGCTACCACCGGATGCTAAAGTCATTGTGGAAATTGGCTGCGGTACGGGTTCTAGGGGCGAACAGTACAAGCTGAGCAATCCCCACTGTCAGTATATTGGCATTGAATGCGATCGCCAAAAAGCTAAAATTGCAGTCGATCGGCTAAACTGGGTGACGGTAGCCGATATTGAAGAACTTGCGGTAGAAAGTCTCGATATCGCACCCGGAACCGTCGATTGCTTAATTTTTGGCGACTTGCTGCCCTATCTCAAAAACCCCTGGGATGCGCTCAAGCAGTACAGTGCTTTGCTTAACCCGGAGGGGCAAATTCTCGCCCGCATCCCTAATGTTCAATACTGGCGGCGCATTGTCAATCTGTTGCGGGGACATTGGGACAATCCCGACAGCAAGATGCAGCACTGGTTTACCCTAGAAAGTATTAAATCACTATTTGCTCAAGCCGGATTGCAGGTTTATGAACTACAAGGGAAGGGACACAAAACTGAAAATTTTGCTCAATTCCAGCAATTGCTGCATCCCATGGTCAAGGCTTTAGAGCTGACATCGAGCGATTTTGCGACGGAAACGGGTGCTGAACATTATATCGTGCGATCGACTAAATCGGCCGTACCTGCGCGCAGACTGCTGATCCAAACCATGATTATGGCTCCTACTGGGTGCGATCGCGTGCGAGTTTTGGAACCGGACAAATTTAGCGCCACAATTCCCGGTGTCCGCACCGTATCCGCTGTCAAAACAGCAGGCATAATTACCCCGCTACCAGGAGAAGAAAAAGTCTTCATCTGGCAGCGGACAATCATGCAATATCCCGCCTACATTCCCAAACTTAAAGAACTGCTACAACAAGACTATTTAATAGTAGCCGAAATAGACGACAATCCCATCCGCCGCCGCGAATACGCAGACAACAATTACCTTAGCTATCGCGGCTGTCACTGCGTTCAAACTACTACAGAACCGCTAGCAAAAATTTTGCGGCACTACAATCATAATGTTGCCGTATTTCCCAATCAATTAGCTTATCTACCTCCGCCGCGCATCTATCCACTAGAATCTACAGTCACGATATTTTTTGGTGCGCTCAATCGCGAACAAGATTGGCAGCCAATTATGGCAGCGCTCAATCGAGTTTTAGTCGCACACAAACACCGGGTTAGAGTTAAAGTAATCCACGACCGCCGATTTTTTGAATGCTTGGAAATACAGCAAAAACAATTTGAATCGTTTTGCAGTTACGAACGCTATCAAGAAATCATGTACAGTTGCGATATCGCTTTGCTCCCCCTCGTTTCCAACCCGGTTAACGAAATGAAATCCGACTTGAAATTTATTGAATGTGCGGCGCGGGGAGTAGCGGTGCTGGCAAGTCCCACTGTGTACGAACATTCGATTGTCGAAGGTGAAACCGGGTTAATTTACAGACATGAAAAAGAGTTTGAAATTAAGCTAAATTCGCTGATTTCTGACACTTCTCTGCGCCAGGAAATAGCCGCGAATGCTTACGAATGGGTGCGCGACAACCGTTTGCTGTGCGGGCACTACCGCCAGCGGCGAGATTGGTACTTGCAAATGCGGGATGAGTTGCCGCGTTTAAATGCTGAGTTGCGCGATCGGCTGCCAGAGTTATTTAGCGACTAACTGCGGTAAGATTTATAGGTTATTGTGCGATCGTTCTGTTTTATTGTTTAATTTTTAATTGTTAATCACCACCAATGCGAATTCTATTCACTATTGCTCACTTTTACAATCCCAGCGGCGACGGGAAACACGCTTCCCAGCGAAACGACCCGCAACCGCGACTAAATGCTTTAACTGCTTGCGTGACATCGCTGCAAGCTTTGTATGGCAAATCTCAGTCGATGATTGACATTCGCGAATGTGCAACTATCCCAGCAAATCAATCTCAAAGTCACGAAATTGACATTGTTGTTTGCACTACTCAAGGCTATCATCTGTTGCCTCAACTGCCGATACAGCCGAGGTCTTTTATGCACCACGCTACAAATTGCGAGCCGCTGCTGTTGGGGTTTGAGTGTCAAGCAGTTTTGCGCGCGTGTCTTGACAAATACGATTATTTCTGTTATTTAGAAGATGATTTGATTCTACACGATGCGTGGTTTTTTAGTAAATTAAATTGGTTTACTCGTCACGGGGGAAATGGTAATTTGCTGCAACCGAATCGCTATGAAATATCACCTCAAGGTGCTGTTTTTAAAGCATATATTGATGGTGATTTAGCGGTAGGAGCTACTGCGAAGTTTCAAAATGTGGAGGAGCAGCCGCAGTTATTGGGGAAAATTATGGAACAGCCAATTTCTTTTGATAGAGCTTTGAATCCTCATGCGGGTTGCTATTTTTTGAATGCGGAACAGATGGCTCACTGGGCCAAGCAGTCTTATTTTTTGGACAGGGATACTAGCTTTATTGGCCCGCTGGAAAGTGCGGCGACTTTGGGGGTTATGAGGACTTTTAGGGTTTATAAGTCTACTCCTGCTTATGCTAGTTTTTTGGAGATTCAACATTTTGGAGCGAGTTTTCTGAAGTTGATTGGTAATAAGGTGAGGATTTCGGAAGAAGGTTTGTAGATAAGACTGGGGTTGAAATTCCCCCTACCCAAAGTCCAAGAAACCGGGTTTCTTACAAAATCTGGGTTGGATGGCAAAATATCTGGAAAGAAACCTGGTTTCTCTTAACTACCCAAAGTCCAAGAAACCGGGTTTCTTACAAAATCTGAGTTGGATGGCAAAATATCTGGGAAGAAACCCGGTTTCTGGGAATTATGCACAATTCTATGGCTTCAAACTATCGCCGATTTTAACTGTGCCGCTGTTGATGATTTTGGCTAAAACTCCGGTTTGTGCGTGACCGAATTCTTGTTGTAGTAAACTTAGTAGGGCAATATCCCGATCGCCCGTTTGTGGATTTACTTCTATGTTGACACAGCGGCCGATTGGTGCTGTGACTTCGATGCGCGCTGTACCTAATTGAAACTGTTTTCCGATTAACTCAAATTCCGACCAAGCTGAAACGCCTTCTAGGACAATGTTCGGGCGAAATCGGCGCACGTCTGTCTTTTGGCCGGCGAGGGCTGTTAATTGGTCTAAGGTGGCTTGACTCAGGAGAGAAATATGTACTGGCGATCGATCGGGATAACGAGTTTCGCCACTACTGTTACCCACTAAGCGCAAAGGTGCAAGCTGCGGGTGTCTGGCTTCTTTTGTGGGTTCAATTGCTGCCAAATATTCGGTAAAAAAGCTGCTGATGCGATCGCGCCCCGCTGCTGTGTTTGTTTCTGCCGATAATACTGCAACTCCTTGACGCTTGACTGTTAAAACGGCGGTTTCCGGTTGATAAGAGCATTCCAAAGCTGCTAACAAAGGCCAATCGTTTTGAACCGCCAAATATTTTTTGCTCATCCAAGGCGCGTTTTCGGCGGGCATCTTTGCCACTTCCAGATTATCTGCAAACATCAGTGCAAAAGCGCGATCGCCTTTAATGCCATGTCCTGCTGTTAAAGCAAACTCCGACATTTCTTGCGGTGTCAGCCCTTTAATTGGATAAGTAAATAATTGTTTGATTGTTGCTAATACCATAAAAATTTCCGATTAAGCTAGCAATTCATAGCGGCGAATATCTGGAGGTGCAACTGCTAAACCGTCTAATTGCTGCACGGCGGCTTGAAGGTGAGTTGAAGCAAGATGTACTTCGAGCAAACCTGCACTTTCCCACTCTTCAACAAAGGTAAAATCTGTGGGATCGGCTTGATTTTGCAGGAGTTCGTATTTGATGCAGCCTTCGTCTTGGCGACTGGGTTCGATAATGCTCAGAAGTAGAGATTTAAGTTCTGCTACTTTGTCGGGAAAGGCTGTGAGGCGCGCGACTACTCGCAAGGTTGGTGTGGACATAGGGGAAAAAAGATAGAGATATGGCGATCTAATTTACCGACTTTTATGTGGCAAACTCAATTAAACATGATTTTACTAAAAATAACCTAAAAAAGTCGATCGGTCAACGGGCAGCAAAATCAGTCCAGGACGCGCTCAATTCTCAGAAACCCGGTTTCTTTCCAGATTTTTCGTTCCCAACCGCAGAAAGTCGTAGAAACCGGGTTTCTTGGTATATTCTACCTTCTTCCCTCTTCCCTCTTCCTTCTTCCTTCTTCCCCCCTCCTTTTTCCTCCCATCCGTTAAATCCGTTACAGAATCCGTTGCCGAACTTGCCTCTTCCAACTGTCAACTGTCAACTGTCAACTGTCAACTGTCAACTGTCAACTGTTCCGATCAATCTTTGGGATAAAATCGCTTGTTGTCTGTAGAATATTCCCAGGCGATCGCCTCCGGGTCTTTTTCGCGGCTCCACTCAGCAAACTCGGGCTTAACTTTCCATTTGCCGATCGTAGTTGCGTGAACTTTGAACCTGCGCGAAAGTTCCGTTTGGGTAAAAGAGATTTTGGGATTTTGGGGAGTCTTGGTTTGAGCAATCGGGAATAAGTTTGGCGTTTTATCTTGTGTTTTTTCCCGACTTGTGGGAGGCTCTTGAACAGCTACTGCGCCGTTAGGTGTGGCGATTTGATTAACAGTTGGAGCTATTTGAAAATAATACAAAATTCCGCCTTCTTCCGTTACTTGAAAATCCGCTGCAAACTCAAGAGCCCGTTCGTCGAGATACTCTTGAACCTTTTCTCCAGGGAGTTTCGCATTCATCGCCAAATCCAACGCCGTAACTCGTCCTTGATTTTCCTTGATCAACCTGTAGAAAACCGAGTCTAAATGAGCGAGTTTATGTTTTTGCTGCTGCTGGTAGAGTTTGTAAGCCCAAGCAATGCCCGCTGTGGTGGCGATCGCCCAAAACATGGTTCCCGACTCGAAACTGGCAACCGCCGTCAAGCAAATAGGCAAAAGCAGGGTAAGATATCCCCAAATGCTGCCCTTCTGTAGGTTATTGCTATTTTTGACCATAGTTCCTAAACAGGTACGTATAGCCTTTGAAGCTATCATATGAGGTACGCGAACGGCATAGGGCTATGGGCATAGGCTATGGGCATAGAGCATAGGGCTATCCTCACCACGCTTGAGAACCGCTGTAGTTTAGTTTAGCAGAGCGTGTCTGAAAGCCGCAGGAGTGTTTCGACAGTCGATATATCGATCGGCTAATCGCTGACACACTCTACTACAAAATCCCCATCCCAGAATCTACTTTTTTTTACAACCGAGGATTCATGTACTTTTTTCGCAAACAAATTGCCATCCTGCTCGTAGTTGTTGCTTGCTGTACGCTGACGGTTAGTTGCAGCGATAGCCGAGCTGTCCAGTGTACTAAATTTACTGAAATTGTCACCAAAGGTAACGCTCTCATCGATTTTAAGAACGGCACCTACGATGCTGCAACGACCAAGAATTTAGCTAAAGACTTAAACCAGACATCCAAACAACTTGAAGCTCTGGGAATCACCGATCCCACCCTCAAAGAAATTCAAACCCCATCAGTTAAATCCTTCCGGGAAATGGGTGAAGCACTCGGCGACATAAGCAAAGCCCTTGAGGTAGGAAACCGGGCTTCTACAAGTATAGAAGGTCGAGAGCAAATCAAAACAGCTCAAGCAGATATTGTCGGAGCCGGACAGCAGGCAAATCAAGCAGCCAAAAATCAAGATGCTTTGATTACCAAACTGATTAATTATTGTAAGAGCGATCGCTAAGTAGGTCATCGACAAAAAAAACAATAGTATCTACAACAACCTGCAAGATGTTATTGTTTTTTTGCCATTCCCTACTGAAAAACCAAGGACGAATGACCAATGACTAATGACCAATGACTAATGACCAATGACTAATGACTAATGACTAATGACTAATGATGAATTTCTAGATTCAAAATATAGCAACCGAGTTGCACTTTCTCCGACCATAACTCATATTCTAACCGCAGGTGTTCCGGTTCCGGCTTTCCTGTCAGAATCAAGTTGCGCGTGAAGTTGCGGAGGCGCAACTGTTCGGGAGTCGCCAGGGATTCGCCCTGAAGCCAATAACGGCTCAGTCCGTACATTCCGCGCTCCCAGCAGTGGCGGTAACTGTATTTGCCGTTTCCCTGCATGGTCATAACGACTCGATAGGGCGACACTTCTAGCCAGAGCAACCGGGGTTTTGTGGTTGTTGGTAAGATAGTAACTTGCTCGCCCGATTCGTCGGATTCGTCTGGAAATTGGCGATCGAGTATTGCTGGTTCGTGCAACAACAAGTGAAAGCGATCGCGGTCTTTTTGATAAAGCGTACCAGCAGTTTCAACGAATGACCACAAAGGTAAATCTGTGGATACCAGCGATAAACTTACAGGCTTGCGATGGTGCGTCAACATAAATAAAAGTGTAGGAGTTATTGTGGATCGGGGGGTTTGAGATTTGAGATTTTATACTTGAGATTTGAGATTTTAGATGATCTGGGCTTCTAATTCCGGAGCTTTTGGTTAAAAAAATGCAAAATCTACAACTCGCAGTCAGAAATATTAAAATTGTTCGTTCAACACTCAATAATCTGGTCGATAACTGAGCGTGACATGAAATCTAAGTAGATCTACTGTTCGCATTTGTGAAATTCAGGTGAAATCCTTGCCGTTGCGTCCGTCCTCCCCTGTCAATGATACCCGTTTGACAAAATAATGGAATTGCCAGTTCCTGCTCCAAACGCTTATACAGTATGTCATTCCCAATTCTAAAATTTTTAATCTCAAATCTAAAATGGTATGACTTAGCACTGGGAAAAGGGTAGGATAGCTAACGCCGTCCCATCCTAGTTTATCTCAATGCAACCTCCGATTATAACTACTTCGCTTCAGGGCGAAAGTCAAACTTTAAGCATTCAAAAACCTGCCTCGGGCTTGTCGCTGCGAGGCAGGATTCGAGTTCCGGGCGATAAGTCGATTTCTCACCGAGCTTTGATGTTGGGCGCGATCGCCCGCGGTGAAACTACAATTGAGGGACTGCTGCTGGGAGAAGACCCGCGCAGCACCGCTAAATGCTTCTCGCTGCTGGGAGCCTCCGTTTCGGAACTCAACGCGGAACGGGTGACTGTCAGGGGCGTGGGAATTGGCGAGTTACAGGAGCCTGTGTCCGTCTTGGACGCGGGTAATTCCGGCACGACGATGAGGTTGATGTTGGGAATTTTAGCGTCTCATCCAGGGCGTTTTTACGCGGTAACGGGTGATAGTTCTCTGCGATCGCGCCCCATGTCGCGCGTCATTAAACCGCTGCAACAAATGGGTGCGCAAATTTGGGGCCGCAAGGGCAATTCTCTAGCTCCTTTAGCAATACTCGGACAGCAGTTAAAAGCGATTCACTACCATTCGCCGATCGCCTCAGCTCAAGTTAAATCCTGCATTTTGCTAGCCGGTTTGATGGCCGATGGAGAAACAACAGTCACTGAACCCGCTCTGTCGCGGGATCACAGCGAGCGAATGCTGCGGGCGTTTGGAGCAAAATTGAGCGTCGATCCAGAAACTTGTAGCGTGACAGTTACTGGAGGAGCGCAATTGCAAGGGCAGAATGTCATTGTACCGGGAGATATTAGTTCGGCGGCTTTTTGGCTAGTGGCTGGGGCGATCGTCCCGGGTTCGGAGCTCGTAGTCGAAAATGTCGGCGTCAATCCCACTCGTACAGGCATTTTGGAAGCTTTGGAGATGATGGGCGCCGACATTCAACTGCAAAATCAGCGAGAAGCGGCGGGGGAACCGGTAGCGGATATTTTGGTTCGCTATTCTAGTGAGTTGCGGGGATGCACCATTGCTGGCGACTTAATTCCCCGACTGATTGACGAAATCCCGATTTTAGCAGTAGCGGCGGCTTTTGCATCCGGTACTACGATCGTTCGAGATGCGGCCGAGTTGCGAGTCAAAGAGAGCGATCGGCTGGCCGTGACTGCGGCGGAACTCAACCGCATGGGTGCCAAAATTACCGAGTTACCCGACGGTTTAGAAATTACCGGGGGAACTCCTTTAACTGGCGCGGATGTTGACAGCTACACCGATCACAGAATAGCGATGAGTTTGGCGATCGCAGCCCTCAACGCCACAGGTGTTACTAACGTTCACCGGGCCGAAGCTGCTGCCATTTCGTACCCGGATTTTACCACCACTTTGCAACAAGTTTGCCATCCAAATTGAGAGTGGGAGAATGGGAGATGGGGAGAGGGGGAGAGTGGGAGAGGGGGAGTGGGAGTGGGGGAGAATTGCCCAATTCCCAATTCCCCATTCCCAATTCCCAATTCCCAACTCCCAATTCCCAATACTCTAAACATCCGTTACATCCGCTACACTCATCCGCTGCCGAACTTCCTTCGTCTAAGAATTTTTACCGACAACTTGTTCTTTAAAAGAATCAACTTCCATTAACAGCTCTTGGCGGTTAGAAGCCTTGAGCAGATAGCGGTAAACAAACCAACCCGTATATCCCATGCCAATCAACTCAAAAACTGGAGCTACTAAAGGGACATCGTTAAGAGCATCTAAAACTCCCAGCATTACCTTAATACTAATACCGCCTGCCAGGATTAAACCTAGAGTTACCAGAGGCTTTTGGTAGTCAGCAAAAAAATTGGAGACATAGGCGGGAAGTTCCGACAAAATTGTGAGAACTTGGTCTTTAATATTTTGGAACTGGGTCGTCGGTGTTTCTGCGGTTGTCATTGTAGTCATGACCCCGGGCTGGTCAGTCACCAGGTCTACTGTCACGACTTCAGCGATCGTTTGCGTGTCGTCAGAAAAGCTAGCTTGTGTCATTGGATACTTCCTCCGTTGTCAAGTAATATTGCTGGATTTGAGTTGCTGCCAGTGTAGTTGTCTGGCAATTAGCACAGCATTCGCGATGCCGGCGCTAATTGATGAGATTAAGCCAGAGCTTCACCAATTGCAACCACAAATAAGGATATGACCTAATCTTAAACAATTGCCATCCCTGACAAATCGCTCTTTTGACTCATTTTTTCAATTCACAGAGGTCGATTTGATTAGGACAAGGGTGCCCTTGTTCAAAGTCGGTGATATTGCCGATCGTGGTTTCGGCGATATTTTGCAACGCTTCCTCGGTGAAGAAAGCTTGATGTCCGGTAATCAGGACGTTGGGGAAAGTCAGCAAGCGCTGAAATACGTCGTCTTGAATGACCTGATTTGACAAATCCTCAAAAAATAGATCGGTCTCTTGTTCGTAAACATCCAAGCCGAGGTAGCCAATTTTACCAGACTTCAGTCCTTTGGTAACAGCTTTAGTGTCAATCAACTGACCTCGACTGGTATTGATCAGCATCATCCCCGGTTTCATTTGCTCGATCGCAAGCGCACCGATCAAATGATAAGTTTCTGGTATCAGCGGACAGTGGAGGCTGACAATATCACAGGTGGCGAACAGTTCCGAGAGTGCCACGTATTCCATCCCCAAGACTAGGCAATCCGGGTTTTGGGAAACATCGTATCCCAGCAGGTGGCAGCCGAATCCGTGCAGAATTTTGGCCGTCAGCGCGCCTATTTTGCCAGTCCCGACGATTCCCACCGTTTTACCGTGGAGGTCAAAACCCAACAAGCCATCTAGGGCGAAATTGCCTTCGCGGACGCGGTTGTAGGCGCGGTGGATTTTGCGGTTGAGGGACAAAATCATCGCCACTGCGTGTTCGGCGACAGCGTAGGGAGAATAAGCGGGAACTCGGGCAAGAGTTAAGTTTAAATCGCGGGCTGCTGCTAAATCGACGTGATTGAATCCGGCTGATCGCAGCGCCAGCAAGCGGACACCATTTTGGGCGATCGCCCGGAGCGTTGGGGCGTCCAAACAGTCGTTAACGAACGCGCAGACAGCCGGAAATCCAGCAGTCAGAACGCTGGTTTCCAGGTTCAGGCGCGGTTCAAAAAACACCAACTCGTGTTCGTCGGCGTTGGCTGCTGTCAGAAAAGTGCGATCGTAGGATTTGGTGCTAAATACGGCTACCTTCATGATTTTTGCCTGCAAATCCAGTAATAGTTAGCAATTCCTTCCAGATTAACTCTCTTTGCTTACCAGAACTCCGTTGCCCTAAAAAACCGGATTTCCCGAACAATATTGCGTTTCGCATCGAAAGAATCTCTCAAAACAATCTAATTTTTATACATAAATAAACAAAGCCACTGTCCGCAATTTCCCAACCCTTCTCAACTCAATCATTCCCAATTTTAAATCTAAAATATAAAATACAAGATGGTACTATCCCTCGCGTCCAGGTTCTGTTGGCTTTTTTTGATAAACTATTACAATTTAGGGAAGGGCAAGCGTTATTTTGCTAAATTTCTCGGAGAAAAAGCGATGGGCAAACAACTCAAACCAATCATGTACGAAATTCTAGAAATATCCGAATTTAGAAGCTTTTACAGTTGGGCAGATGACATCATTATAACTTCTTTGATTCTCATAAACGTTGCAGCTTTTATTGCTTCTACTTCGCCACTATTTTCGCAAGAATACAAGACGATTTTGGAACAAATCGAAATATTTTCATCTTTAGTATTTACAATAGAATATATTTTGAGACTCTGGGTGTGTACGGTAGATCGCAAATACAGCCACCCGATTTGGGGAAGATTAAAATACGCTCTGACACCGCTAAGTCTGATTAATTTTATTTCAATCTTGCCGTTTTATTCCTTGCTACTATTCCCCAATTTAAACTTTGTTAATTTAATTCGCCTGCTGCGCTTGTTGCGCTTGCTGAAAATGAGCCGTTACTCAGAATCAGTCAGAACTCTGGGGGGAGTATTGCACGCTAAAAAAGAGGAGCTGCTAGCTACTGCATTTGCCGTTTTCATTCTGTTAATCTTTGCCTCCAGCATCATGTATTTTGTGGAATCAGAGGCGCATCCCGAAGCTTTTGGGAGCATCCCCGATGCCATGTGGTGGGGAGTGGTGACATTAACGACAGTCGGTTACGGCGATATATATCCAATCACTCCTTTAGGCAGATTTTTAGGAGCAATTTTAGCATTTTTGGGAATCGGAATTTTTGCATTGCCTGCGGGGATAATTTCTTCGGGTTTTTCTGAGGAAGTGCAAAGGAAAAAGCAGGGGAAAATGGTGGCAAATTTAGAGCAATCTGCGAATTGTCATCCGGTACAAGTGCTGGGGGACATCGAGGTCGATTTTGAGCAAAAACAAAGAGCGATCGCGCTTTACGTCGAAAGTTCCGCCGAGTTGATGCAAATGTGCGTCACAACGGCGAAACAGAAGTTAGGTAGCCATTTTGAAAACGAAGAAATTCTTCGTGATTTAGCTATTCATCTGTACAACGATGCCGTTCGCAAATTTGAGCTTTAATTACAGAAGAAGGAAGTTCGGCAACGGATTTTGTAGCAGATGTAACGGATATAATGCATTTATTGTAGGGTGCGTCAGGGCTAATGTGATGACCACAAACTGAAAAATTATTCCCTGACGCACCTTACATTTATAGAACCCATTTGACATCTTTGAGTTTTTGGGTTGGGTGACGAGAAATATAGAGAGAAATCGGTTTCTGAGATTTACGCAAGGGGCGAGAAACCGGGTTTCTACGATTTTTTGGGTTGGGTAGCTAGAAATATAGAGAGAAACCCGGTTTCTGAGATTT
>JAYUGZ010000008.1:0-6429 GCA_043767465.1 Cyanobacteriota bacterium | reverse complement strand
GCTGTGACACCAATATCGAAGGCTTTTGCCATTGGTAGCAAATCGCGTTCGGGTGTTCGCTCTTTTAAAGAATACTCGATTTGCAACCCGATAAATGGTGTCCAACCGCGCAGTTGGGCGATCGTATTTGAAGCAGAAATAATCCAAGCTGGCGTATCGGAAATGCCGATGTAAAGAATTTTTCCGGCGCGTACCAAATCGTCAAAGGCGCGCATTACTTCTTCGACTGGTGTGGTAAAATCCCAAGCGTGCAGCCACAGCAAATCTATGTATTCAAGTTGCAGCCGCTTCAAACTGGCCTCTACTGATTGCACCATATTTTTGCGGTGGTTGCCGAAACCGTTGATGTCGCCATTCTTCATTTTCAGGCTATACTTAGTGGCAACTACCCATTTTTCGCGATCGCCCCCGATGAAATCGCCGACATATTTTTCGCTTGTACCGTTGGTGTAGAAATTCGCGGTATCAATGAAATTGCCTCCCGCTTCTGCAAATGCGTCGAACATTTTGCGGCTTTCGTCGTAGGAACCGCCCCAACCCGACTCTTCCCCAAAAGTCATAGTTCCGAGGCAGATTTCGGAAACGCGAAGTCCGCTGTGACCTAATAGTTTGTATCTCATGTCACCCATCCGTTAGTTCATGGCTGTTAACAGTCTAGATCGGGATTTGCCGAACTGTTGCTATTTGTCGGGTGGCTGGCTTTGGCGGTAAGATTTTCGCGGATCTCGATGTTGAATGTTTTGCTAATTTAGTCAAAATGTCGTAGCTGGCGGGGCCCAATGCCATCGCCCTGGCATTTCACTGGCAACACGGCCCAGGGGCGATCGCACGATGGGCGATCGGCTTGTCAATGTATTTAGGATCACATTGTTTTAATAAAAATACAGTAAAGCCAGGTAGACTTCATCTATCTTTAGATAGGTATTTTATCAAATAAGTTCTTCAAAAATATCTGGTTTTTTCTATCAGAAAACCAGAATAAGCTCGAAAAAAAATATGTAGCTAAATTAACTTTTTAGCGTTATAGTAGTTTACAGAATACAAAACCTAGGTGACTCACTTGGCTGACATCGTTGATACCGCCGTTTCGGCAGGCTCTTTTACAACCCTCGTTGCTGCCGTTACAGCCGCTGGTTTAGTAGATACTCTCAAAGGCGCCGGCCCCTTCACAGTTTTCGCTCCTACAGACGAAGCTTTTGCTAAGCTTCCCGCAGGTACTGTAGACGCATTGCTGAAGGACATTCCTAAGCTCACAAAAATCTTGACTTATCATGTCGTTGCTGGCAAAGTTATGGCTGCTGATGTAGTCAAGCTAAAATCTGCCAAGACAGTTGAAGGTTCTGAAGTGAAAATTGATGCTTCCAATGGCGTCAAAATCAATGATTCTACCGTTACAGCAGCCGATGTTGTTGCTGATAATGGCGTCATCCACATCATCGATTCAGTCTTGCTTCCTGCGTAAGGACAGACTTAGATAGTGCAATACTATCTTGAGGGCGGTGGCTGTTGTTAGCCGCCGCCCTGTTTTAGTTGATATTTGAGATTTAAGTATTTTAGGCAGCTCGATAATTAAAATTATTATAGAGCAGCGGGAATTTGCCGATCGCACTGGGCTTGAGTCGGCCCCAAATTTGTCGCTGCTGGATTTACCCAGAAAACTGGTTTGAGGCAAACTGCGACAGGTACTCTGGATAACAACTTTATCAAAAAATAAACAAGCGATCGCCACTCGTTAGCAATTGCGGATAATTAGTGCCCCACTTATTTTGCACTCTGGGGCTGATTCCCGGTTGATGTGTAGGTGTCATGCCGCCCCACCCTCAAATTTCTCCCAGAAACCGGGTTGATGGGGGCTGGGCTTAAATAAGATACAATGAGAAACACAAAGAAAGTGCGATCGACATTATTTGACAGTTAAGCTATGCAATCTATAACTCAGTCCGAGACAGAAACGGCGATGGACGCTCCCAAACACGGCTTACCCGTTACCATCATTACAGGATTTCTCGGCAGCGGCAAAACAACCCTGCTCAACCATATCCTGACCAACCAGCAAGGCTTGAAAACAGCAGTTTTGGTCAATGAATTTGGCGAAATCGGCATCGATAACGAACTGATTGTCACCACCGACGACAACATGGTTGAGCTGAACAACGGCTGCATCTGCTGCACTATTAATGAAGATTTGGTTAATGCAGTTTACAAAGTTTTAGAACGTCAAGAAAATCTCGATTATCTAGTAGTCGAAACCACAGGGCTAGCCGACCCGCTGCCAGTAGCGATGACTTTTTTAGGCACAGAATTGCGCGATTTGACCCGTCTAGATTCAATAGTTACAGTAGTAGACGCAGCCAACTACAGCTTAGATTTGTTCAACTCAGAAGCTGCTTACAGTCAAATAGCTTACGGCGATATAATTATCCTCAACAAAACAGATTTGGTTGAAGAAGCAGAGTTGGATTTGTTGGAAGTTAAGATTCGCGATATCAAACAAGGTGCTCGAATTCTGCGAACGGTAAAATCGCAAGTTCCTTTGCCCCTAGTTCTCAGCGTGGGATTGTTTGAATCTGATAAATATTTCCAATCTGAGGAAACTCCTAGCAATCACGAACATCATGATCACGAACATCATGATCACGAACATCACGATCATAGCGCTCACGAACACGAACATCACGACCATAGCGCTCACGATCATGCTCATCACGATCATGCTCATCACGACCATTCCGACCATTTAGAAAATGACGGATTCACCTCAATTTCTTTCCAGAGTGACAAGCCGTTTTCTCTGAGAAAATTTCAATATTTCTTAGACAATCAACTGCCAACAAATGTGTTTCGCGCGAAAGGGATTATGTGGTTTGAGGAAAGTCCCAAACGGCATATTTTTCACTTGAGCGGGAAGCGATTTTCTATGGATGATGATGAGTGGAAAGGTGAGCCGAAAAATCAGCTTGTTCTCATCGGTCAGGGTTTGGATACCGAGACTTTGCGATCGCAAATCGAAAACTGTCTTTGTACGCCTGCACCCAATCGGGGCAAAGGTTTTGGGAAAAACTAAAGGTTGAAAATTAAGCATAACAAACGTGCGCTAACTAGAAACCCGGTTTATTTCGTCGAGACTTGGCCGACAAAACCAAGATTTATCCGAGAAACCGAGTTTCTTTTCATAATTCCTCTTGTGATTTCCCATGCGAGTCATCATCCAGCGAGTCAAATCATCTCAAGTTCAAGTTAACGGTGAAATTGTCGGCAAAATCGGCCGCGGACTCAACTTGCTTGTAGGTATAGCAAACACCGACACCGAAGCAGAACTCGACTGGATGGCTCGGAAATGCCTAGAATTGCGTTTGTTTCCCGATTCAGCCAGCGACGGCGGCCGCTGGGACAAATCCGTACAAGACATCGGCGGCGAGTTGCTAGTTGTCAGTCAGTTTACGCTTTACGGCGACTGTCGCTCATGTCGTCGCCCTTCGTTCGATCGCTCTGCCGCCCCAGAAGCCGCCGAAAAACTTTATGAAAAATTTGTCGAAAAGCTGCGCAAAAGCGGCTTAAAAGTCGAAACAGGGCTGTTTGGAGCCATGATGCAAGTATCTATAGATAATGACGGCCCGGTGACTTTGGTGTTGGAGAGAGAAGCAGGGTGAATTGTTGGCAGACAGCCCCAGCCAGCAAAACACCTACAAATCCTTACAGGGGCAGGAACTGGTTCAAGAGCGTGTGGCCGCTGGCGAACCCTCTCAAGAATGAAACAAAATATGCCTCCTGGGGTTGGATTGCTGTTTTTGGCACTGTGAAAATAGACGGTGAAACTCAAGCAATTACCGTAGCTTTCATTGACGTTGAATGCTTTGATCGTTTACAGTTTAACTTTACAGCCAAAAGTTTCGCTTGATTGGCTGGGCAACTACTACTGTGTTATGGATAGCTCCAAAATCTAAATTGGAAAGAAGAGCGATCGCATAGTTAGCAAAACTTTGATAATAGGTTAAATTATCTGTATTTTTCGATACTAACTATGCTTGCCAATAAGATTGCACTTGTCACAGGTAGCTCGAAAGGAATTGGTGCTGGCATTGCCCTTGAATTCGCAAAAGCTGGTGCAGATATTTGTGTCAACTATTGCGATTCTCAAACATCTGCACAAGAAATAGTTACCCAAATTCGCTCCTTTGGGCGTCGCGCTATAGCGATTCAAGCAGATGTCTCCAAGCGAGACCAAGTAGAAAGGATGATCGATACGTGCGAACAAGAATTGGGTCAAATCGATATTCTAGTCACAAATGCGATCGCTAGCGTCCGAAACACCTTGCTGGAAACTAAATTTGAGGATTTACAGCGGACACTAGAAATAGGGGTCTATGGTGTGTTTCACGTCTGTCAAATAGTAGCCCGCCGTATGGTGCAAAGGATGGCCCCCGGCTCGATTATCCATATCTCATCCCCACACGCTCATTTTCCCTATAAGGGTGCTATTGACTACAACACCACCAAAGCAGCTTGTCATCACCTGGTTCTTTCTATGGCGAATGAGCTGATGTGGCACAAAATTCGGGTCAACATCCTAGAACCAGGGTGGACTGATACTCCGGGTGAGCGACGCTGGTACAGCGAGGAATTACTGGAGTCGTTTGGCAACCGAATGCCTCTTGGTAGGATGGGATTTTCGGAAGACTTAGGCCTAGCAGCAGTTTTCCTGGCATCTGATGCGGCTAGCTACATCGCGGGTAGCGTGTTAAAAGTAGATGGTGGGCTGTACATTGAGGGCAGCCCGAGTTTGAGAGCAGAATCTCAAGATAGCTAAACTAATTTTTTGTTTTCAATAGCGCTCGCCGCAGCCTCGATCGCGCAAAGTGCGATCGCATCCACCTCAACAGCCGACAGCACTTTCGGTTCCATACCGTACAAATCCCGCAGCAGTCTTGACATTGCCAAACGCGACATACTCCGCCAGTTTGCCAATATTGAAAGGTGGATATCGGTGTCGGTGCACGCCCTACACAATACCGTACTGATTATTTATTCCTTCTGCCATCAGAGCAAATTTGCAAATTCACCGGGTTTCCCAACTGCTGTGGCGTAGCTTCTGAAGATAGTGCAGTTTGCTACATTCTGCCGGCTCTCGATTCCATAATTTCCAACGCCCAAAATCACCTCACAGGGCCAGTTAGTAAATTGTCCACTCAGCAGCCGGGAACACCCTCTATCTAAAGAGCGATCGCCCAACCAGAAATACAGCTCAGAATGCTTGTACAGTAAGGCTTTAATGGCAATAAAACCAATCTTTCACAACCAGCGCTTAAAATCAGATTCAGCAGCCGAAAACTGTTGCATGAGAGAGTGGAACACTGGCATCACTGTGCCTCTCTGTATTTCCCTATATTCAATACATAGAGAGTTGAAGCAGCACAGCAAGCGAAACCGCCAGCAACTGTTCTTCTCGCCCACTCTACGCTACTACCGGATAAACGCCATGACTGTCAAAACTGCCACCAACACCGTCAACTGCAACACCGCTTCAGCCCTCAACTTCATGACGGCCGCCTCCACCGAACAAACCGCCGAAATCAATACAGGGTCGAGCATTGATGTCCTGGCTTTAGCCCAATTCGCGCTCAAAGAATTGCAAGCGTCGATGAAAACTGCCTGCCGCAGCGCTCAAGCAGTGGCGATGCGGATTGCTAAGGAAGTCGAACGGATTTGCCAAAAAAGCGATCGCATCCAAGTTTCCGGCGAAGTTGAAGCTTGGCAAATCACCTTGGCCGAGCATCGGTTGCAAAAAACTCTGGAATTCTACCGCCTCGGTTCCAAACAAGGCCGCGTGGAACTGCACTCTCACCTCGCGGCGATGATTTACCGCCACGTTGCTTCGTTCCGCTCGAACTTGAACTTCCAAGCTCGCTACAACATGATTGAAGACTTTTTGCAAGGCTTTTACATCGAAGCTTTGCGGGCCTTCCGCCGCGAACACCAACTCGATCTCAACTACACGCCCCGCACGCAGATTGAATTGGCTGAGTACATGGCTTTTACCGAACACTACGCCAAGCGCCAAATCGGCTTACCCGGCCGCAACCGCCAACGCCTGATTGTGCTCCGCGCTCAAGGATTTGCTAAGGGCCAACCTCCCGAAACTGCGATCGACATTGAAATGGCTGTAGAATCCGGCAAGGGAGAAGATGCAGAAATCTACAGCCGTTCTCCGGCGCTGCAACAAGTGCGCGAACAAATGGTTTCGGAAACTGTCGATCCGGCTGATGCTGTGCTGCGCGATCGAGTAGTTGCTGAATTGATTGCTTATCTCGAAGCCCAAAATCAACCCGAATGCGTGAGTTACTTAACTTTAAAATTGCAAGACCTTTCGGCTTCGGAAATCGATCGCGTTCTCGGTTTGTCTTCCCGCCAGCGCGACTACTTGCAACAACG
>JAYUGZ010000007.1:0-16469 GCA_043767465.1 Cyanobacteriota bacterium | reverse complement strand
CCAGCCCCACAAGAGTTTAATTATTTTGTGATGCTTCATATCATATCAAATCCGCTCTTCATCGGAATTATTCGTCTCTCTCTTCTCTTCCTCTGTGTTCTCTGCGTTCTAGAAAGGTTAAATCACCTGACGATGCAACCGGAATTGATATCACATACAGAATAGCTGATCTAAAGCTCGTTAACAACATCAAGAAAGCGCTTAACTTGTTTTTCCCAAGTCCAATCGATCATGCAATTCGCCGCAGCTAAACCTCGACGTTTGGCTTCTTCGCGATTAGTATAAACTTGCTCCAAAGCCTCCACAACTTCCTCAACTTCCGATTCTCCCCAACCTTCTACACCGGGGAAATGAGCAGTCGGTTTAACTCGTCTCTGCTGCGATAAAGGATAGCAAATGTTGCTGTAAATCAAGTCTAAATGCCCGGTATTTGCTGATAAAATAGTCGGAATTCCGCAGGCCATACTTTCCATTGCGACTAAATTAGTGCCGCCTTCGCAGCGGTTGGTGAAAACAGCGCAGTCGGCTTCTCGCAAAATTTGTCCGGCGAGGTGATTGGGAATTAAGCCGATGTCAATAAAAGAGTCAACCGGTAAACCGTTAGCCGCCAACCATTGCGAAATTCCTAAACTTCCGTCGCGGTTGATATTGGGAAGTCCCGCAACATTTCCGGTTTGTTCGATTCCCAGCATATATTGAGGCCAGAAGTTGTGCCAGGTTGTGAGTAATAAAGCTTCGGGATGTTTGGCGCGAAATTGTTTGAAAGCGGCGATTACAATGTCTTGTCCTTTGCGATATTCGAGTTTGCCGCCGGAGAAGATGACAAAACGATCGCCAAATAGATTAGATTTGGGTGCAGGATGGAAAATTGCCGGGTCAATTCCTTGGTTTACCATCGCCACATTAGTCAAGCCGCAGCTTCTCAAAACATCGGCATTCCAGTGGGAACCGGCGACAATGGCGCTGTATTTTTTGGCTTTTGCTAGGGCTTCTGCGGAGATTCGCGTGTCTTCAAAAAAGATGACTCCGACTTGACAAGCGCTGGTAATTTGGTTTTCGACTCCCGAGGATTCTAAGTTATTCCCTAAAGCGTAAAGTACGGGAAAGTTGCAGGTAATCTGTTTGTCGGAATTCGCGGTTACTAATTCCTGAAAATCTTTCTGTTTTTCTATTGCAGGTAATAACAGCGATTTGTGCAGCGGGTTGATGGATTCTGAGCTGATGGATGGTGGTGCTAAAAGTGCAACTTCCCAGGCGGGATTTCGCAGCAGTTGCAGTGTTAAATTCATGCCGTAAATTCCCCAGCCGCTGGTGATGCTGACTGGCCAACTAATTCCGATTCCGGTTATTTGGGGCGGGGTTTCTGGGAGTGAATTTTGAGGCTGAGTCTCTGGATATGCGTTACCAGGAAGAGCCTGGGAACGAGGCTGGGAAGTAGAAATTAGCTGTTCTAGGGCTGCTTTGATACGATCGCCCACGGCTACCCAATCACCGGGTTTTGACTGCCTAAACAGGCGCGCAGTGGGATACCAAGGGCTGTCTTCGCGCTCCAACATCCAGCGCCAATCCGGCACGAAAGACAGTAAAATCCAGACCGGTTTGCCTAAAGCACCAGCCAAATGAGCAATAGAAGTATCTACGCAAATTACTAAATCGAGTTGCGAAACAATCGCTGCGGTGTCTGCAAAATCGATGCAATGTTCGCTTACATCTTGAATTTGCTGTTGATTTAATAAACTGGAATCGTCCGCAGACAAATCTTTCTGAAGGCTGTAAAAACGCACTCCGGGAACATCTAAAAATTTCACAAAATCGCTGAATTTGCACGATCGCGAGCGATCCTTGCGGTGCAGCGGGCCGCCCGCCCAGACAATGCCGACTTTTAGTTTGTTGGATTCTAGAGTAACTTTTGCATCGGGCGGCGCAGCTAAATAAGGAATATTTGCAGGTATATGTTCTAAAGTCGTTGCCAAAATTCGCGGCAAACTTAACAGCGGCGCTTGCACGTCAAAATCGACGCACTCACTCGGGCGCACTACTACGCGATCGACTCCGGCTATTCCTTCAAATAAACGCTTCAGCAAGACATGACAAGCCACAACAACTGTGCCGCCTTTTTGCTTGACTAAAGGCGCGTAGCGGACAAACTGGATGGTATCGCCCAAACCTTGTTCTGGGTGGAGCAAAATTGTTTTTCCGTGCAAATCAGAACCGTCCCACAGCGGTTGTGCGAAATATCTCGGCTCCAATTCTTGAGTTTGCCAGCGCGATTCGTACTCCCGAAAACCCTGTTCCAAATTCCCAGTTAATAGCAAAGCTAAGGCTAGTCTCAGGTGCGCTTCTGGTGATTCTGGACATAGTTGAATTGCTTTAGTATAGCAGTCGATCGCCTCGGTAAATTTTCCTTTTTCTTCGAGGGCGCCACCTAAATACAAATTCGTTTCCCCGAGATGGGGATTTGTTTCTAGGGCTTTTTGGTAGTGCCAAATTGCCTCGGCTATTTGCCCGTTTTCCTGTTTGTAATAACCTAAATAACTGTGGGCTGCGGCGTGGGTGGGCGAGGCGGCGATTACTTGTTCGTAGCGCGCGGTGGCGTCTGCTTTTTGACCTTTTGTTCGCAAGGCATTTGCTATATGAAACTGTATGTCAATTTCGGTTAGTCCGTGGGGAACGATCGCGCTTGGAGGTTGTAGCCCTTTCCTTGCAAAAAACGAGGTTGTTAATTCTTGTAAGGCAGTTTTTACGCGCTCGCACACTCCATCCCAATCACCCGCTTTTTCCTGGCGAAACAGCCGCGCCGTGGGATACCAGGGGCTGTCTTCGCGCTGCAACATCCACCGCCAATCCGGCATAAAACACAGCAAAATCCATACCGGTTTACCCAAAGCACCAGCCAAATGGGCGACAGCAGTATCCGCACAAATGACTAAATCTAGTTGCGAGATCACGGCTGCGGTATCGGCAAAATCGTTTAACTTGTGGCTCAAATCTATTACGGGCGTTTGAGTTAACAAACTAAGATCCAGGGGCGAAACTTGTTTCTGAAGACTGTAAAAACTTACGCCGGGAATATCTAACAATTTGAGGAAATAGCTTAAATCGAGCGATCGCTGAAAATCCTTCAAATGTTCCGAACTTCCCGCCCAAACTATCCCTACTTTGAAAGTTTGAGGGGAATTAAGCGCAAAACTCCAGTCAGCAGGCGCAGTCAGATAAGGAACATTTGCAGGTATGTTTTCTAAAGTTGTTCCCAGAATGTGCGGCAAACTCATCAGCGGTGCTTGCACTTGAAAATCGGGCAATTCTTCCATCCGCACCGCCACTTGTACGATGCCGGGAATCTGCTTGAATAAACGCTGCAATTCTTGATAGCAAGAAATGATGACTTTGCCACCTTTTTGCTGCACAATTTCTGCGTAGCGCACAAATTGAATTGCATCGCCCAAACCTTGTTCGCAACGGAGCAAAATAGTTTGCCCGTTCAAATCTGAACCGTCCCAAATCGGTTGCTCGAAATTCAACCTGGGCAAGTTTTTCGCCTGTTCAGTTTGCCAGCGCGACTCGTATTCGGCTAAACCGCGCGGCAAGTCCCCAGTTAACAGCAAAATTAAGCTTAAATTGAAGCGAGCTTTGACACAGTTTATATCAATCTCTAAGGCTCGATTGTAACAGTCAATTGCTTTGTTTGCGTCTCCTGTTTGTTCGCAAGCACTGCCTAAATTAGTCAGTGCTTCTACATAGTTAGGATGCAATAATATGGCTCGCTCCAAATTATCAATTGCCTGTGCTATTTGACCAGTTTCTAAGCACAAGTTACCGAGCTGATAGTAGGTTTTGGGATTATTTGGCTCTGCTACAATCGCTCGCTGGTAAAGCCGTTCGGCGTCTGCTGGCTGAGATTTTGCTTGCATCGCTACGCCCAGATTTAACAGCGCTGACACGTAATTGGCATTGATGGAAAGTGCTTGCTGAAAATAGGCGATCGCACTTTGTAACTCGCCCTGCTGCTGAAGTGTCGCGCCGAGGTTGTTGATGGCTTTGAGGTAAATGGGATTTAGGGCGATCGCCCTTTGAAAACAAAAGGCAGCCTCGGCTGTATTCCCGCTATCTTGCTGCAAAATTCCCAAGTTATTTTGCGCTTGAGGGCAGTTGGGGTCGATTTCGATCGCGCGCTGATAATAGACAGCAGATGAAACTAAATCGCCTGTTTGGTGCAGCGTCACCGCTAAATTAGTAGCGGACTCGATCGAATCTGGCTGCAAAACCAAAGCATTCTTAAAATACGCGATCGCCTCGATTAATTTTCCTTGGGATTTCAGCAGATTTCCGCGATCGAACTGTTTCTTAGCTAGTTCCATATTCGACTGAGTGGCTGCGGGGGGTAGAGCTTCTTGATGCTGGGATATTTTTTCAGTCAGCGCGAATGAAACTTGTGCTAAAACTGCTTCCCAATCCCCCGCTGCTGGCTGGCGAAACAAGCGCGCCGTCGGATACCAAGGACTGTCTTCGCGCTCCAACATCCACCGCCAATCCGGCACAACACACAGCACAATCCACACCGGTTTACCCAAAGCACCGGCCAAGTGCGCGACAGAAGTATCTACAGAAATCACTAAATCTAAAGCCAAAATGGCCGCCGCAGTATCCGCCATGTCGTGCAAATGATAGCTTAAATCTGCGATCGGCAATTGCTCTAACAAAGCGCGATCCTCTGCGGTCATTTCCTTTTGCAAACTGTGAAATTCGGCTCCGGGAATATCTAACAGTTTTGACAACAAATTTAGCGGTAACGAGCGCACTTTATTTTGTGAATGTTTGGGATTTCCCGACCAAACAATTCCCACTTTCAATTGAGAACTTTTAGGTAAATAACATTTTAAATCGGGCGGAGGAGCTAAATAAGGAACTTTTGCCGGGATTGTTTCTAAAGTTGTTCCTAGCAGATAAGGCAAACTCAATAGCTGCGCGCACACTTGAAAATCTGGTGCTGCTTCTGGGCTGACGATTAACTCATCAATCCCCGAAACTTGAGCAAACAACCGCTCCAAGTGCGGCAAACACCAAAAAATTACCCTGCCGCCTTTTTGCTTGACTAAATCTACGTAGCGCACAAACTGAATTGCATCGCCCAAGCCCTGTTCCGGGCAAAGCAAAATTGTTTTTCCTGCTAAATCTTTGCCGTCCCAAAGTGGCTGCTGAAAGCTGTGTAGGGGAAACTGTTTTTGTTCAACTAGCAGCCGCCATTCGTACTCGGAAAAACCTCGCTGTAAATCTCCCGCCAGTAGCAAAGCTAAACCTAAATTGAGATGAGCTTCGGGGGTGGCGAGATTAAATTCAACTGCTTGGCTGTAACAGGTGACAGCAGCGTCAAACTCGCCGCGATCGCGCAAAGCACTTCCCAAATTGTTGAGGGGATTGATATAATCGGGTTTGAGTTCGATCGCGCGACGGTAACATTCCATCGCCTCTGGCATTTTTCCCGCTTCCTCAAAAGCTTTACCCAGATTGTTCAAAGCCTCTGGAAAGTCGGGTTTCAGGCTCAAAGCTTGCTGGTAGCAGGCGATCGCATCTTGAATTTTCCCCTGTTTGTACAGCACAATGCCCAAAATATACTGAGCCTCAGAGTTTTCGGGCGAATGCTGAATCGCCAACTGACAAACGGCTAGAGCCTCATGCAACTTATCCTGCTGTTGTAGGGAATTCCCCAAAGCGATCGCAGATGCTGCTAAATTCGGTTGCAGCGCCAGAGCGCGATCGTAAAATTCGATCGCGCGAGCAATTTTGCCCTGCCGGATCGAGGCGTAGGCTAGGTTGTGCAAGGCGTGGAAATAATTTGGCTCGAACGCGATCGCTTGTTCGTAATTCGCGATCGCCCGTTCGTAATTCGCGATCGCTGCCACCTCCTCCCCTTGTTCCTCCTGCACGATTGCCAAATTAAAATAAGCCGCAGCGCAATTAGGATTGACTTGAATCGCTTGCTGGTAGCACCATATAGCCACCTCCACATCCCCTTGCTCTTCCCGCAGCACGCCCAAATTAACCAGTGCTTCCGCGCAATTCGGGTTCAAAGACAGCGCCCGCTCGTATTCTGCGATCGCCCCTGCTGTCTCCCCTGCATCCGCCAGCGCGCTGCCCAAATTGCTGGCAGTTTCCGCCAAATTGCGATCGATTGCTAGCGCTTCCCTGTAGTGCGCGATCGCCTCTGTTAAGCGCCCGCTTTGCTGTTTGACAACGCCTAAATTGCTGTGGGCGGCGGCATAATTTGGATCGATCGCGATCGCCCGCTCGTAACATTCGATCGCACCGCCAAAATTGCCCTGCTGCTGCAAATCTCGGCCGGATCGAAACTCTGCATCCGCCGAATCCAACGGCACAAATGCAGCAGCAACCGCGCTTAAAGCTTCCGCCACCCGAGCGAAAACAGGTTCCCAGTCGCCCCGCTGCTGCTGGCGGAACAGCCGCGCCGTCGGATACCAAGGACTGTCTTCGCGCTCCAACAACCAGCGCCAATCCGGGGAAAACGCCAGCAAAATCCACACCCGTTTGCCCAAAGCGCCCGCCAAATGGGCGACAGCGGTATCCACGCAAATCACTAAATCCAGTTTGGCGATCGCAGCAGCAGTAGCTGCCAAATCGCCAAAATGCGGGCTCAAATCGACGATCGGCGTTTGATTCAACAGCGCGCGATCGCTCTCAGGAACCTCTTTCTGCAAGCTGTAAAAAGTTACCCCCGCCACGTCCAAAAGCGGCATAAACTGACTCAAACTGCAAGAACGCTGGGTGTTTTTGCGGTGTTTGGGATTCCCCGCCCAGACAATCCCAACTTTCAAATTGCGATCGGGCAAAAGTGCAAATTCAGCACCCGCAGGCGAGGATAAATAAGCAGTATTTGCCGGGATTGTTTCCAGCGTTGTACCGAGAACATAGGGCAAACTCAACATCGGCACTTGCACGTCAAATTCCGGTAGCTGCTCGCCTCTAACTACGAGCAAATCAATCCCGTCAACCATTGCAAACAAACGCTGCACTTGCGGGTAACAGCCAACAATTACCCTACCGCCTTTATTTTTGACGATCGCAGCGTAACGAATAAACTGAAGCGAATCGCCCAAACCTTGCTCAGCGTGCAGCAAAATAGTCTTTCCCTGCAAATCGGAACCATCCCACAGCGGCCGATATTCTCTTGCCGAAACTGCATTTTCCGGCCCCGTCACAAAACAAGTATGTCCGGTTTGAAATTCTTTAATTTGCCAGCGCCACTCGTATTCGGCGAGACCATTTTCCAAATCTCCCACCAACAGCAAAGCCAAGGACAAATTCAGGTGAGCACTCGCATGATCTGGATTCAAATAAATCGCTCGTTTGTAACAGGCGATCGCATCTTGCACCGCGCCTTTTTCTAGAAAAGTCCTGCCTAAATTGTTGATTGCTTCCACAAAATCCGGCAGCAATTCCAGAGCTTTGTGGTAATATTCCAGCGCCTCTTCTAAATTGCCCTGTTCTTGCAACACTGTGGCTAGATTGTTGTAAGCTTCCCAGCTATGTGGCTGAATTTCCAGCGCTCGCCGATAGAGGTTAACAGCCTCTAAAAGTTCGCCTTTTTCTTGCAGCGCCACCGCTAAATTAATCAGTGCGGGCACGAAATCTGGTTCAGCAACAAGAGCTTGTTCGTAATGTGCGATCGCCTCTTCTACTTGACCTTTTTCCTCAAAAATCTTTGCCAAGTTGTAAGCTGTTTGAGGAATATTTGGATCAATCGCTAAAGCTTCTCGGTAATGCGGAATAGCTGCATCTAACTCGCCATTTTCTTGTTTGAGAAAACCAAAATTAATCCGCGCTTGTACGCAATTTGGTTCCACAGAGATGATTTGTGCGTAAAGGGCGATCGCCTCTTGCTTATCGCCTGTTTCCATTAAATGTTCGGCTTGCCGCAATAAATTCTCTAACACGACGGAATTTGCGATCGCCACCGATGCCTCAATTCCCTGCAATTGCTTGACTGCGGAGCGATTAGGTAGCGCTTCGCCCGCTGTCAAAAATATTTGTTTGCTCTCACTGGCGCCTGTCATTTCCAGCGCTGTCGCATCGAGGGAAGCCGTAGGATTCACAGTCATTGTCAGCGGCAGATTTGGCGCCAAATCCTCGGAATCAGCAGCATTGGCGATGATCGCAAATAAACTCAAAGCCGCGTGCACTTCATCAAACAATTCTTGCCAACTTTCCGGCTGACTTTGGCGAAAAAGCCTTGCAGTTGGATACCAAGGATTGTCTTCGCGCTCCAGCAACCAGCGCCAGTCAGGAGCAAAAGAAAGCAGCACCCAAACGGGTTTTCCCAAAGCACCCGCTAAGTGCGCCGCGGAGGTATCAACAGTAATCACTAAATCCAGTTGAGATATCGCCGAAGCCGTATCAGCAAAGTCGTCCAGGTGCGGGCTCAAATCCGGTACTAGGTGCTGATTGAGCAAAGTGCGATCGCCCTCGGATAAATCTTTTTGTAAACTATAAAAAGCAATTCCGGGCACATCCAAGAATTGAATAAAATCGCTTAAACTGCAAGAGCGTTGATTGTCTTTCCGCCGTTTTGGACTCCCCGCCCAAACAATCCCTACCTTCAGATTTGCATCAGAAGAAAGCGCAAACTTGCACTCAGCAGGCGGACTCAAATAAGGAACATTTGCCGGAATTGTTTCCAGAGTTGTCCCCACAATTCCGGGTAAACTCATCAGCGGCGCGTGAACATCAAATGCTGGCAAACCCTCAAAACAAACTGATAAATATTCAATGCCCGTAACTGTCGCAAACAACCGCATCAATTCTGGATAGCAAGCCACCATAACTTTAGCACCTCGGCTGTGCAGTATCGGCGCGTAGCGAATAAACTGAATCGAATCGCCGAATCCTTGCTCGACGTGCAGTAAAATAGTTTTAAAGTGCAAATCTGCACCATCCCAAAGCGGCTGTTGAAACTGCCTCGGTTGTAGTTGTGGAGTGCGCCACCGCCACTCGTACTCAGCAAAACCGCGCTGATAATCTCCAAACAACAGCAAAGTCAAAGCTAATTCCAAGTGTGCGATCGCATTATCTGGCTGCAATTCCAAGGCTCGACAGTGACACCAAAAAGCCTCTTGAAATTCTCCTAAATCGACCAAAGCGTGTCCGAGGTTGTTAATAGCATCCACTAAGTCTGGCTTTAAGCTTAATGCTTGTCGGTAATGCGAGATTGCTGCTTTTGTATTGCCTTGTTCGTGGTAAAATGCTCCCACATTGTTCTGAGCGTCGGGATTGTTTGGTTCTATTTCTAGAGCTTGTTGGTAGCAGTTGAAAGCTTCGGCTAATTTACCTTGCTGCTGCAAAACCCTTCCCAAACCAATGAGAGAATATATCAAGTTGGGATTGATTTGTAAAGCGTGCAGGTAACAGGCGACTGCATCGTTTAATTGATTTTTTTGTGTAAATAGTTTTGCTAAATTGTGCGCAGTTTCCAGCAGGTTGGCGTCGAGCCTGAGCGCTGTTTGGTAATATAAAATTGCCGAATCTATCTCGCCGACTTGCTGTTTTAGCCAGCCCAAGTTATTGTATGCTAGTACGGAATTTGGCTGAATTTTGATGACTTGTTCGTAACTGGCGATCGCCCTTTGACTTTCGCCGATATCCATTAAAACATGGGCTTTGTTTAAATGTGCTTCTACAAAATCGGGGTTTTGGGCGATCGCGCGATCGTAAAAGTCGATCGCCTCCACAACTTTTCCCTGCTGTCTCAGCGCTATTCCCAGCAAACACAGCACATTTGCTAATTCCGGCTGCACTTCTACGATTTGCCGGTACAAATTCTCAGCTTCTAACAAACGCCCGGCTTGGTGATCTTCCCAAGCTATGTTCAAAGAGTCTTCTACATCCAGTTTGACGGCAGTTTTTCGAGATTTTTTTTGAGAAGCCATAGTTGTCTGTGTTGTTTGGGAGCTCGCTAACTTATCTTTACCAACTTGTTCTAATCCGTTAACTCTTCCTTCCTTCTTCCCCCTTCCCTCTTCCCATTTTCCCCTTATTCTCCCCTTCTTCCTTCTTCCCCCTTCCCTCTTCCTTCTTCCTTCTTCCTTCATCTACCCTAACAAACAAGCTGCTGGAAAAATCAGATATTCCAAGAAAAACAACTTCCAAATAAACTGATAAAAATCAGTAATTGCTTTTGGATCGTCCAAATCAACTTTAGCGCTCCAAAACCACATCAAACCCAAAGCCGCCAAATGAGAAACTGCCAGAAACACTAAATTAACATTAGACAAGACGAATGCTCCCGCCAAAGTCGCGCCCAAATAGCAAACCGTCAATACCCAGCGAGATAAATTAAAGACGGCGGGTTTGCCCAGCTCGATCGTAAACGTAGTAATATTGTATTGCTTGTCGCCTTCCATGTCAGGGATATCTTTGAAAATTGCGATCGCAAAGGTAAACACTACCACAAAAGCCGTCAGCACCCAAACTTCCGCAGGAATCGCCCAAGACAGACTCTCCAAACTCCAGCCAGAGAAAGCGCTTTTCGCCCTTCCCAAGCTCAAAACCCAATTAAAATGCAGAAACAGCCCTAGATTGACGATCGCACCACGCACCGTAAAAATGCACAGCGCCGCCCAAAAAGGAAACCGTTTCAGCCGAATTGGCGGCAGAGAATAAGCAGTCCCAATCGCCAAACTTACGCCAACTGTAGCCAGCAAAAACGGGCCTTGCAACACAGCAGTCAAAACAGCGATAATTCCGGTTACACTTACAATTAATTCGCCAGTTTTGCGAGAAAACGCTCCAGAGGCGATCGGCAAATACGGCTTATTAATCTGATCAATCTCAACATCTTCTAACTGGTTCAATCCCACAATATAAATATTGCCGCAAATGCAAGCCAACCAGGCAAAAGCTAGCGGCAAAAATATAGGATTTGCGAACAACCGGGCGCTTTGGGCGATCGCATACAAAGCCATTACACTCAACGTTGTCCCCACAATGGTGTGCGGCCGAGAAAACTCCCAAAATGCCCTCACCCAGCTTTGCGGAGCCTCACCATCTTTATCAATCCAAGACTTACCAATCGAATCGTTTCCCATAAACCCTACAAACGCACCAAAAATAATATTCTCTCGGGTGTTATTCCGAGCCATTAGTGTCAACTTAAAGCTAAAAGCATTGAGAAATCTCGCTTGTAGCCGAGTCTAGATCCCCCTAAATCCCCCTTAAAAAGGGGGGACTTTGATCGCTCCCGTCCCCCCCTTGCTTTCGGGGGGCGCCAGGGAGATCGGGCCTAATCATCAAACAGTAGACTCATACTACCTTTAATCTTAAGTTGACACCAATGCTCCAAATATCGCCTTACGCATCAACTCAAAACTCAAAAATAATCTAATCCATCCCCATTATTTTACAGCACAGATCAACCCAAAACGAATCAATCCGCTCTGATATCCCCTGCTCATCAATCCGAGAGCAAGTGCAGCTTGAATAGTCGTCCAGCCGCTCGTCAGCAAACCCCAAATCGCGCTCGGAGTCAAAGCAGAATCGATCACCACATCCCAAAAAGGAGCCACAGCTTTTGACCAATCAGCGCTGCGAATACTTGTGAAAGGCAAACTGCGGACAATTTCCTCATATTCCGGCAAAGAAATCACGTAAGGCAAAGCATAAACCCGGTAAATTTCTGCCAATTCCTTTCTCTCTGCATCAGTCAATTCTCCCGCCGTTTCTCCCAGCGGGCGGTGACACCAAGTCGCCAAAATCAAAGTTCCTCCCGGCTTGAGCACGCGGCAACATTCCTGCAAAAACTTAATTTTGTCGGGCATATGTTCGCCGCTTTCGAGTGACCAAACCAAGTCGAAGGACTCATCAGGAAAAGGCATATTTAAAGCATCGGCTACCAAAAAATTCACATTGCTTTCCAGTCCAGCAATTTTAGCACGTTCGGCCGCTCTGTTTGCTTGTACCGGACTCAGAGTAATGCCAGTAGCTGTAACTCTAGGGCTCGTCTTATCTGGTGTTGATCGACTAAAATCGCGATCGACCCCACCATCAGACTTTAAATTATTTTGGGCGATCCTCTTCGAGGGCTGCGCTAACGAACCAAACTTTTCGGTCAAATACAGCGTACTGCCGCCAATCCCGCAACCGACATCCAAAATGCGGTAAGGTTCACAGAGTGCCTGATTTGACGGTACTCCAGCCCAGCCCAGCAGTTCTTCGATCAAATCTATCTGAGCCTGTCGGCGCTCTTTTTTCAAATTGCCATCTGCGCCGTAGTAGCCGTGGTGCATATGTTCGCCCCACACCTGCTCCCACAAACCGCTAGAAGCGTCGTAGAGTTCCTGAATTTGCTGGTAAAGTGTTGATGTCATCGCACGATCGCAAGTTATTACAGGAATTCTACCGTGATTTTCCCGTTGTTGTCATCGAAGTTTGTGGTGAGAGTGCGATCGACAGCAGGCACTCGCAGACATATCCTTATTTCAAGCTCCCTGATCAATTTGTGGATTCACTCTAAAATCCCAAATCTCAAATCTCAAATCCATTTGTGCGTTCCCTCTAAAATCTCAAATCTCAAATCTAAAATCGAATGACTGTCTCGCGAACCATATGCTTGGGCTTTCTCGCCGTCATTACCGCAGGTGCTCTACTACTAATGATGCCCTTTTCCACAATTGATGGAACTTGGAGCGATCCAATCACAGCACTCTTTACCTCTACTTCCGCCGTCTGCGTCACAGGCTTATCTGTCGTAGATGTCGGAAAATATTACTCTTTTTGGGGGCAACTGTGCCTAGTTTTACTGGTGCAAATAGGAGGCTTGGGCTACATGACAGCCACAACCTTCTTACTGCTGCTATTGGGCCGCCGCTTTGGCTTAAAAGACAAAATTGCCCTCCAACAATCACTCGACAAATCTGGGCTAGCCGGCGTAGTGCAACTCGTGCAGTCAATTCTAGCAACAACCGCTTTGTTTGAATTGACAGGAGTTTTTTTGCTGATGTCAGTTTTCGTTCCAGAATATGGATTCAAAGACGGTCTCTGGTCTGCTATCTTTCACAGCGTTAATTCCTTTAATAACGCCGGATTTAGCATCTATTCAGACAATTTAATCCGCTACGTCAATTCGCCTCTGATTAACTTCACAGTCACCGGTTTGATCGTATTTGGGGGAATCGGCTATCAAGTAATTATGGAAATGTATCTGTGGCTACGCGATCGCTTCAACAAAAGTCCGATCTGCACAGTTTTTTCCCTCAACTTCAAAGTTGTTACCAGTACAACTGCTTTCCTTTTAATTTTAGGAACCATAGCATATTTAGTGCTGGAATACAACAACCCAGGAACTTTTGGGCCTCTCAATTTTCCGCAAAAGGTCATGGCAGCTTGGTTTCAATCAGTGACTCCCCGCACGGCGGGATTCAATACAATTGACATCAGCAAAATGACCGAAGCCTCGTTATTTATGACGATCGCACTGATGTTTATCGGCGCCAGTCCCGGCAGCACCGGCGGCGGCATCAAAACCACAACTTTTAGGATATTGTTTAGCTGTACCGCAGCAGTTCTCGAAGGCCAGGAACAGGTGGAGTGCTATAAGCGTCAAATCCCGCCAGCACTGATTCTGAAAACTATTAGCGTAGTCTTTGGTTCCCTGTTGGTCGCGATCGCATCTGCAACTTTAATCGAGCTAGCCAATCCCGAACTAGAATTTATGCAAGTGCTATTTGAGGCAGTGTCAGCTTTTGGCACAGTCGGTCTTTCCACAGGGATTACAGCCAAGATTTCGGCGATCGGCAAATTAATTTTGATTGCTACCATGTACATAGGTCGGGTTGGCGTGCTACTACTAATGAGTGCCGCTGTCGGCGACCCGAAACCCAGGTCTTTTAAGTATGCTGAGGAAAGTTTGTTAGTCGGCTAGAAAAATTCTGCCTCGTTGCTGATAATCTAAACAATGGGTGACAACCCAAATCAACTTTTACTATTTACCAAAAACAATCACAAGGAGGCGGCGCTGTCTATGCTAAAATTTGCCAAGCAAGACCTTCAGCGCTGGATATGAGCGTGAACCTTTCATCTTTAAAATTTTTTCGCAGTTTGCGTGCCGAAAACAAGCAGTTTGCAGTTATTGGTTTGGGACGTTTCGGCCGAGCTGTGTGTTCGACTCTGCACGGCTTGGGCTACGAAGTCCTGGGAGTTGACACCGACGAAAAAAAAGTAACTCAAGCTTTGAGCGATCGCATTTCTGCTCACGTTTTGCAGTTAGATTCTACCGAGCCTAGCGCTCTACAGGAAGCTGGTATATTTGAATTTGAAACAGTGATTGTGGCGATCGGCAATTACCTAGCAGAAAGCATTACCACCACCCTAAACCTGAAAGAAGGCGGGGTAACTCACGTAATCGCCAAAGCTTCCTCGGAAACTCACTTAAAACTGTTGCAAAAAGTCGGCGCAGATCATGTAGTTTTTCCCGAACGAGAAATGGGTTGCTCTTTGGCCCGCATTCTTACAAAACCCAGCATTCTAGAACGCTTTGACCTCGACCCAAATCACAGCATTGTTGAGTTGCTCGTTCCTGAAAAATTTGACGGCAAAACCATTGCCGATTTGGATATCCGGCGCAGATATGGTTTGAATTTGCTAGCAGTTGGTCGCGCCGACAAGTTCGAGATCAATCCCCAGCCAAACGAACGTTTGAAAAACGGCGAGGTGATGGTAGTAATTGGTTCTAATAAAGATATCAATCGCTTGCCAATTTAACACTCGCCATTTGACGTACTTGATCTGTAGGGTGCGCACTGCGCACCTTATATTATGTCCGCTCGAACGACCAGCTTTATATTCTAATTTTTAACCGAAATATCTCAATTGAATTTCACCAATACAGGGCTTGCTTGGGCCGTTGCGCCTTCCTCTGACAACACAACCGAAACAATAGCCAAAAGCAAAAATTTCAACCAAGTAGCAGCACCCGACGCTCCCCCAACTGTAGGATCGCTAGCCATGAAAATTTAGTTTACATTCAATATATCTTGCAGGTAAGCTCTGCCCCAAACCAGCACCGCCAAAACTAGAGCGAGTTCAACAGGCCAAGGACACACCGCCAAAAACCAAATTAACGAACACACCCCAATAATTGCAGCTATGGGAGCCGGAATCCCGTCTAGCGTTCTGTCGTCAGTCCCAGCAGTCACCCACCCAGCAATCAAGCAGACGGTCAACGGAATCAAGCAAGTTGCGATCATGGTTTTTACCCCATCAATTTTTTTTACATACGGCATATGAGCATATTGTAACGATACATCAAAGATTCGTAAATGCACAATTTATTGGGATAAGATTTAATGTTAAGTAATTTGTATGCTGTAGCAAGATTTTGGTAATTGTTAGCTCCTGCTCTCTCCAAAGGCAGAATTAGGTCGGAATCAGGTAGGATTAGCGGATTTTTCTTCTGCACAAGTGATGAAAGCCTTCTACCTTGAGATCAATTGCGATGCACCCATGTCTGGAAGTTATACTGAGGATTGCCGTCAGTTACCAGAAAGAATTGGTTGAAAGCCGGAACCCTTGTAGGGAGAAATTGAAAGCAGACTATTCATTACTCCAATCCTCGGACTTCCAGCTAGAGGTCGCCCTCAACTGTCGAGCGGTCAACTGTCGAGCGGTCAACTGAATGTAGAGCGTGAATCAATGCAGGGCAAATTTTTTCGCAAGCCAGAATCAGAAAATAGCGATCGCGTCCCCCCTGGTCAATACCTCGCCAACGGCTTTCCCGTCCTCACCTACGGGGATACACCATCCGTCAGCATCGAGAGTTGGGAATTTAAAGTCTGGGGATTAGCAAAACCAAAAACCTTCACTTGGTCGGACTTCCAGGCCATGCCGCAAAGTAACTTTACTGCGGATTTTCACTGCGTCACCCGGTGGTCAAAACTCGACGTACAGTGGACGGGAGTCAAAGTCACAGATTTTATGAACTATGTAGAACTCGATCCCAAAGCCCTGCACATCGTCGAACACTGCTACGGCGACTACACTACTAATATTGCGATCGACGACTTCCTGCGATCGGAAAACTTTTTCGCCCATACCGTCTTCGGCGAACCCCTATCCCCCGACCACGGCGGCCCAATGCGGCTGGTAGTTCCGCACCTGTACGCCTGGAAAAGCGCTAAATGGATTAACGGCCTGGAGTTTACAGAAACCGAACAACTCGGTTTTTGGGAACGCAACGGCTACCACAGACGGGGCGAACCCTGGGCTGAGGAACGCTACAGCGGTCTGTTTTGATGCTGTCGATCGCGATCGGGGACTTGACAACAGCTTCTATATGGGGTATTTGTTGAGGAGAAATCCGCTGTTCTATCGCTTCAATTTGCTCCCATCGCCGGCTGGCGATCGCATCTTTGGGATCTGTCGGGGCACGGACTCTGCCTAATTTCACCAACAAATGTCAACGATCG
>JAYUGZ010000006.1:0-6468 GCA_043767465.1 Cyanobacteriota bacterium | reverse complement strand
TTAGCAAGATTTGAAATCTTTGCTAGGTATTTATTTCAGGGTTTCATGCCTCCAAATTTAAAACTATTAAATTTGTCTGAATATCTGCGGAATGTGGGCTATAAATTGATTTAGACGAAATCTTAGACAAGATTTATTTGCTAAATGCCAAAATTTTTACCAGGTAAAAATACTAGCTTAAAAAAGTATTGTGAATGAATTAATAATTTTTGTTGATATTTTTTAATTTTTAAATTACGGATGCGATCGCCATCTGGTGAGAAAATACAGAACGGATATCGGCATAAAAAATCTAGCTTGAGCGCGATATTTGGCAACGCGACTGTGTGTTATACCCATTGGTGCATCTTAATTTTACTCTATGAAATCCCCAAGACTGTCCGACACGACAAACCCAGCCTCAACCAAGCAAAACCGGCTGCACTTAGAGCGCCTGGTGAGCGCTGCAGCACCCACACCCGCAGAAATCAATGCTGGTAGCGATGCAGTTAGCGGGTTGACTCAAAACCCCAAAACCCTGCCTCCCAAGTATTTCTACGACGATCGCGGCTCGAAGCTGTTTGAGTTGATTTGTGAGTTGCCGGAATACTACTTGACGCGCACTGAGACGGCGATTTTGCAGGGTTGCGCGGGGGCGATCGCAAATTTGACAGGCAAGTGCGAAATCGTCGAACTCGGCAGCGGCAGTTCCACCAAAACCCGGATTCTCCTCGATGCTTACAGCAAATTGGAATATCCGCTGCACTATTTGCCGATCGACATTAGTCCAACTATCCTAGAAAGCAGCGCTTGTCAACTGTTAGCAGATTATCCATCACTTCAGATTCACGGACTTGTCAGCACTTACGAATTAGCCTTAGCTAAAATTGCCCCGTCACCGTTGCCAACCCGAATGATTTGCTTTCTAGGCAGTACCCTCGGCAATCTTAACGCTCAAGAATGCGATCTATTCTTCTCGCAAATTGTCGGTGCATTGCAGCCCGGAGAGTATTTTTTGCTGGGAATTGACTTGGACAAATCTAAAGATATTTTAGAGCCAGCCTACGATGACAGTCAAGGAGTGACAGCAGCATTTAACTTGAATATGCTGCGGCATTTAAATCGGAAGTATGAGGGAAATTTTGATTTGCCACAGTTCGAGCATTGGGCTTTTTACAATCAAAAGGAATGTCGAATTGAAATGCACTTGAGAAGTAAGAAAGCGCAAACAGTGAACTTGCGCGCTCTCAATTTAACGGTGGAATTTGCCGCAGGAGAAACTATCCGCAGCGAAATTTCCCGCAAGTTTAATCTCAATACTGTGCAGGAAGAACTTTCGCAGCGCGGTTTAAAGCCCGTCGAAGTTTGGACAGATCCAAATCAGTGGTTTGGCTTGATGCTTTGTCAGTTGACAGTTGACAGTTGACAGTGGGCAGTTGTCATTAGTTAGTGCGAGGGAAAGAAACCGGGTTTCTAAGATTTTTGGGGACAGGAAGGATAAATATCGCAAGAAACCCGGTTTCTGAAATGGTGAGAGTGGGAAAGAAACCGGGTTTCTACGATTTTTGGGGACAGGAAGGATAAATATCGCAAGAAACCCGGTTTCTGAAATGGTGAGTGCATCCATTAACTTCTGAATTATTACTTTAGGGCTCACGTATGAGGTCAACAAACTAAAGCTGTGTCTACTACGCCCCCTACTTCTCAACTATCAACTGTCAACTGACAACTATCAACTATCAACTGTCAACTGTCAACTGTTAACAAATCGGCCGCTGTCCGGGTTTTACGGCGTGAATGTACTCGCTGCCCGATGTCGGCCATCCCCGCTTGTAATAGGCTTCCTCCGGCTTCCCCCAGCCCAACTGCAACAAAATTTCCAGAAAATCCAACTTTTCCCACTTCGAGAGACTCGCCCATTCTGTGCGCTGGGCTACAGCCTCTACATCGATCGGCTCGATCGATCGAAAATCCTTCCCGCTGTTAATACTTAAATACAAATCCATCCCCGCAGTTACCTGCTGCCAGAATTCCAACATAGAAATCTTAGCTGCCTTCAGCGTCATCAAATCAACTGGTAGAGCGATTAATTCGTCATTCACTACCGGATAGCTTAGAGTATTGCCTTTGACGGCCATTTCCCGCCAGACAATCCCAGAAACTTGATGTTCCCGCTGGTATTCGTGCACGGCAGCCTTAAAATTTTGATAAGCAGTGAACTTTTGAACGCCCTCAGATTTGAGAAAGCGATCGATCACGGGGTTGCCTGTAGCATCCGTTTCAGTCAAGTTAAGACGCCGCCCGTGCAAGCAGGCTTGGCGCTCTTCTTCGAGGATTTTAATGAGTTGGGCCGTGCTGTAAACCTTGGGCATCTTTATTCAAGCAAAATCAATACATTTGCTGGTGTGGCTGATTTTCTAGGCTAATTTTCAGTAAAGATTGTTTTTTTGAGCAATATCACTTTTGCGGTTATTGTAACTTTTCTTTGTGTTTAATTCTCGTTTGATAGTTTACAGGAGTTGAATTGAGAAATCCCGAAAGCTTCTTGAAAAAAGCGGTTAAGAAGATAGTGAATCGCGAGTTAGGCTGGGAAGTGTGCCAAGGGCTTACCTGGCGGGATTTTTTGCCAAAAAAAAAGCCCCCTCGAAGGAGGAGGCTAAACTGAGTTAGAGGTTTAGGAGTTTTATTTGGCGGCTCGATCGCACAAACCGCTAAAAAAGCAGCATTCGCACCTGCTGTCAACCACCAAAACTCAGATTTTCCGTCTCAAAGCTTAGTAGCGTCGTGAAGAGCGATCCTTGTCGCCCCAGCCACCGCCGCCACCGGAGGAGCGTTTGTTGTCTTCGCGAGGTTTGGCTTTGTTGACTTTCAAGTCGCGGCCCATCCACTCAGCACCGTCTAGGGCTGCGATGGCTGCTGCTTCTTCTGCTTCGCTTGCCATTTCGACAAAAGCAAAACCCCGCATCTTGCCTGTTTCCCGGTCCATTGGCACTTGGACACGGCTGACAGTACCGTACTCGGCAAATACTTGGCTGAGGTCGTCTGATGACACATCGTAGGAAAGATTACCAACGTAAATCGACATAAATCTCTAGAATCCTTAAGGTGCAGAGAGTTAGATTCGGAGATAGGCTTGTAAATAAACACCAACAAACTACGCAACCGAATTTAATTCTTGAATAATTACTATAACATGAAGCCAGCAGAATCAGCAATTAGTTGTGATAATTTTCTATCTTGGGCGCTGTCAGGCAATCTCGGACAGCAAGTATTGGAGAGAGGCCCACTAGAAAAAAGATCTTCTGATTAGCACCCTGCAATGGCGGCCCAGAAATAATTTTTAAAAGAGTTCTTAGCAAGATCTACACGCATTTTCTTACCCCAAGTATAGATATCAAAGCTCACCCGATCGCGATCGCCCTTTCGGGCACTTCCCTCTGCAATTGTGATATTTCCCAAAAGCGCCACCCAGTGACTCGGATAAGGAATCAGGGGCGGCTTGTTTCCCAGCATTCCCTCAGCGGTAATCAAAGCAAAAGCAAATCCCCCAGCTTGAATCGCCTCATCGGCAGCCCGCAAGGCTTCCAGGTCGCCGCTGAAATAAGCGTAGTGAGATTTTACATCGCGGCCGCCCAAAACTTCTCGCGCCCAGCCCGCCATTTCCCAAGATTTAGTCATCCCGCTGACGTTGCGGATAATATCTGGGGCGCTTGCTTCTATAGGAAATATCAAATTTTCTGATTCCCGCAGCGCCGCTAAAACCATCCAGTCTACTTGAGGCATCCGCAAATTGCCTTTACTTTGCCGCAGCGTCATGGAGGGAGAAATCGATCGCATAGATTGAGTGCGAAAACTGCCGGTTTCCCAAAGATGGCGGCAGATTTCGACGTAACGGAGGGGGCGGCGCGTCGAGAGTGCAAAGGTGACGGCTGCGGGGCCGCAAAAAGGCTGTCCGCCTTGATTTACTTGAAAGGGATCGTGGATGCGCGATCGCATTTCGGCGATGATTTGGGTTTTGTTTAAAGCTGGCCAAAGGCTGGGCAGATTCGAGAGCTCAAATTCGGAAATTGCTTCATCTGCCTGCTGTAGCGAACTTTGGTTTGGCTTTTGGGAACTGAAAACCCCTGTTAAATTGTCTGATTGTGTCATTTTTTATAAAGTCTGATTAGTTAATTTTTGCCGATTGTTGAGATTGTGTATTATCGCAAAACTGCCCTCCATTTTTTTTGTAGTGAGCGCTTCAGTCCTCAGAAAAATCAGAGGACTTCAGTCCTCGCTACAAACCTTATAATAGTTGTTTTGCGGGACAGGATTGATTAATTGTGTGACCCAATTTCAGCGAATATAGCAATACTATTTTATTTGTAAATTAGATTTATTTTAACCGCAGAGGGCGCAGAGAACGCAGAGAAAGAGAGAAGAAGAGATATCTCCGTAAATTTTTCCTTCTGTCAACTGTCCCAGGTCACAGGTCAACTGTTCCCCCTTACCATTTTCCTGGGATGGCGTCTTTGAGTCTCAATTCTTCCCGACTGACTAGAGCTTCGTAATAATCGGGTTTGATTTCTAGGGCGACTCCATAAGAGCTAATGGCGTCTTGAGTCCGCTGCAATTTTTGCAAAACGTCGCCGCGCTGCGCCCAAGCTTCCCAGTTGTCGGGCTTGAGTTGAATAACTTGGTCAAAGGCGACGAGTGCTTCGGAATGGCGCTGCATTTTCCCCAGCACCAGACCTCGCTGCACCCAGCCTTGATAGTTGTCCCGCCAGATAGTAATTGCTCGATCGTAGGATGCTAGAGCTGGTTCGTACTGCTCCAAGTTTGACAGGGCGTTGCCACGTTTCAACCAAGCTTCAAAACTGTCTGGCACGATTTTAATGACGCGGTTGTAAGCTGCGACAGCTTCTTCGTAACGCTGCAATTTTTCCAGGGCTGCGCCTTGCTGCAAACCTACTTTTGAGGTAATCTCTGCTTCGGAACTCAGAGAGATTACTTTATCAAAACAGGCGATTGCTTCTTCGTATTGCTGCAACTTTTCCAGAGCTTCGCCTCGCGCATTCCAAGCTTCTAGAAAATTACTTTCAATTTGTAGGGCATTATCATAAGCGATAATAGCTTCTTTGTAGCGTTCTAATTCTGCCAGGGCGATGCCTCTACCTAGCCAAGCTTCGGGGAAATTCGGATTGATTTGAATGGCTTGGTCAAAAGCTGCGATCGCGCCTTCATAATCTTTCGATTCTGACAGTGTTTGACCGCGCCCGATCCATGCTTCAGGATAAGCAGGATTAATTTTAATCGCGCGATCGAAACAAGCGATTGCGCCATCGCGCCACTGGTGTCTCAGGGCCATGCCTTTATAAAACCAGGCTTCGCAGTCGTTGGGTTGCAGTTGCAGCACGCGATCGTAAGCTGTGACTGCTTCTCCATATTTGTGCAATTTTGCCGAAGCAATGCCCCGATTGAACAAGGCTAGAGTGTTTTGTGGTTGCAGTTCAATGGCGCGATCGTAAGAAGTTACAGCTTCAGCGTAGCGTTCCGCCTTCATCAGAGCCAAACCTCGGTTCAGCCAAGCTTCCCAGTTAGTCGGGACGAGTTTCAGGGCGCGCTCGTAAGCCGCCACAGCGTCGGCGTAGCGCTCAGCTTGCAGCAACGCGCTGCCTTGCCGGTACCACATCGCGGGCAAATTCGGATGAATTTGGGTGGCTTTTTTGTAACAGCTTGCTGCTGCATCCCATTGTTGCAATTCTTCTAAAACTCTGCCCCGCTGATACCAAGCTTCGTGCTTTTCGGGGTTGATTTGAATTGCTCGATCGAAGGCGGAGATCGCCTCTGAGTGATTTTGCAAACCTAAGAGTGCTGTCCCGCGCAGCATCCAAGCCCAATATTCTTCCGGAATAATCGCGATCGCTCGATCGCAACAAGCCACGGTTTCTGCCCAGGAGTGCAGTTGCTTGTAAGCTTTGCCCAGATTCAGCCACGCCCTGGCCCAGTCCGGCTTAATTTGCACCGCTTTTGAATAGCAAATGATTGCCGCTTCGTACCTTCCCGATGCGTACTGTCTGTTGCCCCGATCGTAATCTGGAAATGCTGCCAAAATTCTTAAAATCGGCGGCAGCAGAGCTGGTTGGGAGTTTGAGGAGTTTTCTGTGGCCGAAGTCGAGAGGTCTGGCATATGCCTTACATATAAAAAATTTAGTGGGATAACAAGCTGGCGGTCTTATATATTAACTTACGCTTTTGTCAACTCGCTGTTGTGCAAGAAACCAACTTATCATATCCGGTCTGCTGCCATTCATTATTTTTACTTAACTCTCGTAAATTATATATGTATAAATTGATGCCGTGGTTTAACTTTCGGTACAGGGCTGTACAATACGGTCAGGACAAAATAAATATGTCTTCATCCAGTTTTAAAACTCAACTTAATATGCTACCACTGCACGCGCTTTTAGATTTCACGGACTGCTTCACCGACTGCGATCGGGGGGCGAT
>JAYUGZ010000005.1:0-16531 GCA_043767465.1 Cyanobacteriota bacterium | reverse complement strand
TAGATTGACATTGAACATTCTCCAGAATCAGAGGGTGTAGAGATTTAAATCCGGAGGAACGCCGATCGAACGAACTGTACTGCCGAAAATAAAGCCTTATAAAAATATCATAGCACCTATAGGTGCAAACTGCAATTTTCTGATCCGCCCATTCATTAAAAAGAACAAGAAGGCGCTTGGGCTAGGGTGAGAGGCTAAAAAGCTCAAGCAAGCAAGAAGCAAAAACCCAGCCTCAAGCAGGAAAAGCTGATAATAAATACATTTATTTTTTTTTATTGCCTGGTTTTGCGAGGGACTGCGCCATCCCATAACGATTTTCGATTTTTGATGCGATCGTTTCCCAACTTTGAATTCCTGGGCAAAATAACTCCAAACCCTTACGCAGTAACTCATTGTCAATTATCAAATCAAAAAGCGAAATTGCGAATTGGGGATTGGAGATTTATTATGTAGCGTGGATAACAGCTCAAAATGGATCGGACAGGTTTTGACGAACTGTATAGCGCCCTGATATTCGATCGCAGCAATAGCCCAACAACCGGGTTTCTTGACAAACCATAAGGATTTTATGCGAGTCTGTGCCAAGAAACCGAGGTCAAATTGGACATTAGCTCAATTCGAGACTGTGACGGTGGATTTTGCCCACTTAAATTCCCCAACTTCTGCGACAACTTCGGGCCCAGTTTCTGCGCCCACGAGTACCAACTGCACCGCACAAGCTTTTAACTCCGGCTGTTTGGAATCTGGACAGCTTGTAGCATGAGTCATGGCATTGGCTTCAGCCCCTTCGGCCCACAGAGAACCCCAGTGCATCGGTACAAATAGCGTACCTGGGGCGATCGCCTTGGTGACTTTTGCCGGAAACTGTGCTTTGCCGCGGCGCGATCGAACTTCCAACAAATCCCCCTCCTTAATCTGCAATTTAGCAGCATCGCGGGGGTGAATTTCCAAAAACGGATCGGGGTATAATTGATTGATTTTGTCAGTTCTGCCAGTGCGTGTCATCGTGTGCCAGTGTCCGTAAACTCTCCCTGTCGTCAACACAAACGGATAGTCTGGATCTGGAGGTTCAGCTAGTCCCCGCGAGTGATAGGCCGAAAATCTCGCCCGGGCGTCGGGAGTGTGAAAACGCCTGTCAGTATACAGCCGTTTTGCTTCGTTCGCTGGATGCGGAGGCTCATTTTCGGGACACGGCCACTGCTGCGGGCCGTGTCCGCGCAAATACTCGTGGCTGAGGCCTGTCATGTCGCAAGGCCTGCCCCCTGTCAACTGCACGTACTCTTTGTATACGTCAGCACTGCTGTCGAAAGCAAAGTGTTCGGCAAAACCCAAGCGGCGGCCGACTTCTGCGAAAATCTTCCAGTCGTCGCGGGCTTCCCCGGAGGGCTCGTCGAAACCGGGACAAAGTGTCACGCGGCGTTCGGAATTCGTCATCACTCCAGTTTTTTCGCTCCACTGGGTTGCCGGCAGCAGGATGTGGGCGTAGGCTGAGGTTTCCGTAGGATAGTAGGCTTCTTGATAAACCGTCAAGGGCGATCGCAGCAAAGCCGCCTTTGTGCGTTCCAAATCCGGCATACTCACTACCGGATTGGTGGCTGCAATCCACAGCAACTCGACATCGCCAGTTTCCAAACCCACAATCATGTCCCAAGCACTGCGGCCCGGATTTGGGGAAATACTTCCCGGTGCGATTCCCCAAAACTCCTCGACTTGGGTTCTGTGTTCGGCATTTTTCACAAATCGGTAGCCGGGGAGCAAGTGAGACAGTCCTCCCGCTTCCCGCCCTCCCATGGCGTTGGGCTGGCCGGTCAGGGAAAACGGGCCGCATCCCGGTTTGCCGATTTGACCGGTCATCAAGTGCAAATTAATTAGCGATCGCACCTTTGCCGTGCCTTCGGAGGACTGGTTGATGCCCATCGACCACAGCGACAAAACCCGCTGCGACTGTTCCCAATAGTTGGCGGCTGTTTCTAAGTCGCTGACAGTAATGCCGCAGCGCGAGGCTACAAACTCCGGCGTGTAGCTGCTAACAACTTCAGCAAAAGCTGAAAAATTCGCCGTGCATTCTTGAATAAACTCCTGATCTATTGCTTGAGAGCGCAACAGCAAATATGCAATTCCGTTCAGCAAATCTATATCCGTACCCGGTTTAATTGCTAAGTGCAAATCTGCGGCTTCAGCAGTCGGAGTCCGCCTCGGATCTACCACAATCATCTTGACATTTGCATTTTTTTTGTGGTACTTTGCTAATCGGTTGAATACAATCGGATGGCATTCCGCTGTATTGCTGCCGATAATAAAAGCGCAATCTGTTAATTCTAAATCGTCGTAACAGCAAGGCGGCCCGTCCGAACCAAAACTTTGAACGTATCCCGAAACTGCTGAAGACATACATAAGCGAGAATTCGCATCAAAATTATTAGTACCCAGACAACCTTTTATGAGTTTCTGGGAAACATAATAATCTTCTGTAGCGAATTGACCCGAACCGTAAACACACACAGCATCGGGGCCGCTAGTGCTGCGAATTGTTTTGATGCGGTTAACAATTGCATCGAGAGCTTCGTCCCAGCTAGCGCGGCGGAACGGTTGGTCGAGAGTATCTCGCATCATCGGATACAGCAGCCGATCGCTCCGAATGGACTCTGCTACCGTTGCTCCCTTGATACAAACCATGCCCTGACTCGATGGGTGATTGCGATCGCCCCGAACTTTCCAAGTTTGTTTTTTGTCGGGAACAACTTCTAGACCACAACCTACACCGCAATAAGGGCAAAGAGTTTTTATAGTTTCCATCTGGTGATTTTAGATGCTAATTTTTGAAAGCTAATGGATAATTCGTAACTCGTCATTATAGTCGGAACTGAGGTCTCCGGCAAATAATGTATCAAAAATTACTAATTACCGCAAAAATGCTTCAGACAAGCGGAAAATACCCTGATTTTAAATTAACCGCTATCTCTTACTTAAACTCGCGATCGTTATCGATTGTAGCTAGCTGAGCGCTGCTTCTGAATCTCCCTCCAACAGACGGAATTAAGACCCAATTCTTGTCCCCCCAAGGGATGGGGGGGCTAGGAGGAATCTTTGCAGGACTCAAGCAGCGGGCAGGTAATACTTTTGATCTGGTTGTTGATACAAATCTGAGATATAGCCTTTCTCAGAAACATGAGGTATGACTGGGCATAGGGCTATGGGCATAGGGCTATGGGCATAGGGCTTACGGGCTATCCTCACCACGCTTGAGAACCGCTATAACCGTGTTGGAGTATTTCAGCTACTTCGCTGTTTTGACTTCAAATACGCCGCCGTTGGCGGGGCTAAAAGTTACTTGGAATTCAGCGGTTTTTTGAGCGCCTGCTGCGGCACCAGCAGGAGTTTGCAAAACTGGCAGAGGAGTTTCTTTGACGAAATCTTTAGCTGCTTTATTTGTGGGCTCAAACTGTACGATATCGCCGTTTTGTTTCACTTTTACACGATAAGTCAAACTTTCGGTAAATGTCGGAGTTGTCTTCCAATTATCGTTAATTTGTGCATACAACTGCTGTCCGATCGCATCTAGTTCGGCTTTGTTAGAATTCCCTGAGGCGGCACTTGTCGCTGCTTTGGGCGCGGCGGCAGGACTTGCAGCAACAATCGGTGCAGGACTTGCAGCAACAATCGGTGCAGGACTTGCAGCAGCAATCGGTGCAGGACTTGCAGCAGCAATCGGTGCAGGACTTGCAGCAGCAATCGGTGCAGGGCTGGGCGCAGAACTCATAACCGCCGTCGCAGCCGGCGCCTGCGGTGCAGTTTCTGCTAGCTTGGCTTGCTTGAGTTGGCTGGAAATAGCAGATGTATTGACTGCTGCTAAAGTCGCCATTGCTACCAACCACGAAACTGCGAGAATGCCGCCTTTGAGCGGCGAGGCTTCTACGGGTTGGGCAGCGTGAGGTATAAAGGAGACAGGTGGCATGGGCTTGTCAGTAGCCCCAGGCTTTTTGCTAGCTGGTAATGGCAGGACGACGGGTGCTGTCTCCGACTCCGTGCTTTGATCTTCTTCGTGGTGGGCGTAGCGAGAGAACAGGAACTCTAGAGCAAAGTTGCGCAGTTCGTAGTATTTCGGGTCTTCCATCATCCGCGTCCGGTTGCGGGGACGGCTGAAGGGAATGTGTACATCTTCGCCGATCGATGCAGCAGGGCCGTTGGTCATCATCACGATGCGATCGGATAAAAACAAAGCTTCATCAATATCGTGAGTAATCATCACGATCGTAATTTTGTTGTCGCGCCAGATTTTTAGCAATTCTTCCTGCAACTCTTCCCGGGTAATCGGGTCTAGAGCTCCGAAGGGTTCGTCCAAAATCAAGAGTTTGGGGCGAGTTGCCAGGGCCCGGGCGATCGCGACCCGCTGTTTCATACCGCCAGACAATTGGCCTGGTCTTTTGTTGCAAGCTTCGGTGAGCCCGACCAATTCTAAGTTATCCTGGACAATCTTATTGTGTTCGTCTGCGGACTTGTCTGCGTAAACAGTTTCAACGCCGAGGTGGATGTTTTCAGTCGCAGTCAGCCACGGTAGCAGCGAGTAGTTTTGAAACACCACCATGCGATCGGGGCCTGGTTCTGTAATCCGCGCACCTGCGAGAGCAACTTCTCCGCTTGTCGGCCCGTTGAATCCGGCGATCATGTTGAGCAAAGTTGATTTGCCGCAGCCGGAGTGACCGATCAAACAAATAAATTCGCCTTCATTAATCGTCAGGTTTACACCGTCGAGAATCACGAAAGGTTTTTCGGGTTCTTTCAGGTTTGGGTAAACTTTCGATACATCTTTAATAGTCAGAAAGCCTGGTTTTTCGGTCTGAATCTTGGTTGCCTGGGGCGTTTTTATAGTTTGCATATTTTCAGGATTGGGCTTGGGGTTTGGGGGATTAGACATGAGAAATTAGAAATGATAATTTTGAATTATGGTATTAGGAAGTGGGAAATGTGAAGTAGTGCTTCCTGATTTATTGCTCCTCATTCCCTCTTCCTATTTGCTGGTTATGCAAGCGTTTTGATAGAACACTGACTGCCTATTTGTTCAATTAAGATTTCTTCAATGCGGAGGTTGTGCTTGATTTTGACATTCTGAAGATAGGCGATCGGGTCGTCGCCATTAAAGACTGCGCCGTCAAACAAGTTGATGCTGCGCCGAACTCTGGCGATATCAGGCAAACCCAACTCGCGCACTGCTTGACCGAACACATCGGGCCGCAAAACTCGATCGACAACTTCCACCCAGTTTTTCGGGAACGGAATCAGTCCCCAGCGGGCCATCTGCGCCATCACCCACACCATTTCTAGGCGGTCTGGACAATTGGTTTGATCGACGTAGAACTGGTTGAAATTGTAGAGCATTTCGGGTTGTGCCTCCGTACCGGAGTTGTACGGGTCGATGAACCCCGGACGGATGTCTTTGGGATCTGCACCGATGTATTGTTCTTGGCAAATCAATCCTAGGATTTCTTCGCGGTTTCGGCGATCGTCGCAATACTCGCAGGCTTCCAAAAGCGCTTTGACGAGGGCGAGGTGGGTTTGAGGATATTTTTGAGCCCAATCTTCGCTAACGCCGAGAACTTTTTCGATGTGTCCGGGCAGAACATCGAGGGAACGGGCGATGGCAAAACCGGTACCATCGTTGACAGCCTTGGAGTTCCAGGGGTCGCCGGCGCAGTATCCGTCAATGTTGCCTGCTTTTAAATTCGATACCATCTGCGGGGGCGGAAGCATGGTCAAAGCCACGTCCAAGTCGGGGTCAATACCGCCGGCGGCCAGCCAGTAGCGGAACAGCAGATTGTGCATGGAGGCGGAGTGTACCATCCCCAATGTGTGTATTTGATCCGGAGTCTTGGCGATCGCAGCTTTGAAATCTTTTAATGTGCGAATGCCTTTGTCGTAAAGGTGTTTGCCGAAAATAATCGAGTTGCCGTTGCGAGACAGGGTTAAGGCGCTGTTGACGGGAACGGGGGCTGCGCCGTCCAAGCCCAACAGCATGGCGATCGGCATTCCTGCGACCATTTGCGCCGCGTCCAGCCGTCCTTCGGCAATACCTTGAGCAATTTGTTTCCAACTAGGTTCGCGCACGAGGGTGACTTCTTCTAAGCCGTGGGCTTTGAAGAATCCTTTTTCTTTGGCTACTACTAAGGGGGCGCAGTCGGTGAGGGGAACAAAGCCGATGTCGAGGTTGACTTTTTCCAGGCCGTTGCGGGCGATGACCACGGCTGGGGCTTGTTGTTTGGCCCGGCGCTGTTTCACCCGTTTTTGTTGGTTGAGGAAGTAAACCATTTCGTTGCGCAGCGCGTAGTAACTCGGATGGTTGACCACTTCCATGCGCTTGCGGGGGCGGGGAATATTCACTTCGAGAATTTGACCGATTTGCGCTTCCGGGCCGTTGGTGAGCATGACAATGCGATCGCTCAGCAACAAAGCCTCATCCACGTCGTGAGTTACCATCACGCTGGTGACTTTGCTTTCTTCGCAAATGTTCATCAACTGGTCTTGCAAACCGCCGCGAGTTAAAGCATCGAGGGCGCCGAAGGGTTCGTCTAGCAGTAGCAATTTTGGGCGAATTGCCAGGGCGCGGGCGATCGCAACTCGTTGTTTCATCCCCCCAGAAATTTCGCCCGGGCGTTTGTTGGCGGCTGCTCCGAGTCCGACCAATTTAATGTGGTATTCGATTACCAATTCGCGATCTTCTTGAGAGTTACCGCTGTAAATTTCATCCACTGCTAGAGCGATATTTTCGCGGACTGTCAGCCATGGTAGCAGCGAGTAATTTTGAAACACCACCATTCTATCGGGGCCTGGTTCGCGGACTTCGCGCCCTTCTAAAGTGATGCCGCCCTGACTTGCTGTGTCGAGTCCGGCGATGATATTTAGCAGTGTAGATTTGCCGCAGCCGGAGTGTCCGATTAAGGTGATAAATTCACCCTTTTTGATTTTAAGTTCTATATTTTTGAGGGCGATGTATTGCTCGCCATTGGGCAAGTTAAATACTCGGCTTACGTGGTCTACTTCAATAAGGATTGACATGATTTTTTGGGTTAGTTTGTATTTTGTAGATGCTGAATTATTCTTTTTTTGTTATTTGTTACTGGTTATTTGTTATTTATTGGGTCTAGCAACTACCCATAAATAACAAATAACGAATAACAAATAACTAATAACCAAATCCTATTTTTGTTCTTCAGGAACAACTTTGGAAGCGATGAAACCAACGAGTCTGTCTAACATCAAACCGACGATTCCTACATAAAGCACTGCCAGAATCACCGCGCTGAGTCGAGAACTGTTGTAAGAATCCCAGATGAAGAAGCCGATACCAACACCACCGGTTAACATTTCCGCAGCTACAATCGCCAGCCAAGACAAACCGATACCAATTCTTAAGCCTGTGAAGATGTAAGGAACCGATGACGGTAGCAAGATTTTCCAGAAGTATTTTTGGTTGGGGAGGCGCAAGACGCGGGCAACGTTTCTGTAATCTTGGGGTATTTGTTGAACGCCTACTGTGGTGTTAATCAGAATCGGCCAAATTGCTGTCATCAAGATTACAAAAAGCGCTGAAACTTCGTTAGCTTTCATCCCCAAGCCTTCAAAGGGATTGAATTGTTGAAATACTGCTAGGGCGATAGGTAGCCAAGCCAGGGGCGGGATTGTTCTGAATACTTGAAACAGCGGGTCTAAAGCATCGAACATTAAAGAGTTTGTACCGATTAATATTCCTAAACCAATGCCGAGAACTGCTGCTAGAGTAAAGCCGATCGCCACCCGCTGCAAGCTGGCCGCCAATTGCCAAAATAAGCCTTTGTCGGCGCCGCCGTTGTCGAAGAACGGATTGACAATCAGATTCCAGCTTTCTTGGACAACTTTAATCGGGCCTGGCAAGGCGGACTTATCACCGTGGCAGAGAATTTGCCAAACTACTAGCAGAACTGCGATCGCAACTAGCGGGCGGAGAATTTTTTTGCTATTCTTGTGAAAATAATCCACAATGAAATTTACTGGATTTTTGCTTTTAGAAACAGCGAGATTTGTGGCCATTTTTTTGTGCAGTATTGTGAATAATTGATTATTTGTAGATGCTTAGAAGGCTGTTTTGGAGGTTAATTTCGTGGAACGAACCCTCCAATTCAGTCCACACAACACCATAAATTTGACGAGTTTGTCAACATTCCACTGTCAACTGTTGACAGTCCGCAGTCAACAGTTGACAGTAAACCAACTAATTAAGCTTTCTTGATTACCAGAGCCTTCAGATATTCTTCGGGTTTTTCTGGGTCAAACTTCACGCCGTCAAAGAAGGTTTCGACACCGCGAGAAGTGGTAGCTGGAATTTGGGCTGCGGGAACGCCAAGTGCTGTCGCTGCTGCTTTCCAAATATCTTCGCGGTTAACTTTATCAACCGTGGCTTTGATGTCGGTAGTTGCCGGAATATAACCCCAGCGAATATTTTCTGCGATGAACCAAGCATCGTGACTCTTGTAGGGATAAGACGCATTGTCAGCCCAGAATTTCATGGCTAGGGGACTGGCGGCTTCAACGCGGCCAGTACCGTAGTCAATCTGACCTTTAGAGCGACCGATAATATCTGCTACTGGCACTTTTAGCCACTTATCTTGAGAGATGATTGTGCACATCTCGTCTTTATTTTCTGGCTTGTCGCACCACTGCTGGGCTTCCAGTACGGCCATGGTAATTGCTTTAGTAGCTTTAGGATTTTTCGCAACCCAATCTGCTCTTAAAGTTAAGGCTTTTTCTGGGTGATCTTTCCAGAGTTCTCCGGTTACTAAGGCGGTGTATCCTACTTTTTGAGTAACGAGCTGGGCATTCCAAGGTTCGCCGACGCAGAAGGCTTCCATGCTGCCGGATTTCATGTTAGCTACCATTTGGGGCGGCGGTACGGGAATAACGGAAACATCTGTATCTGGATTGATGCCGCCGGCTGCTAACCAATAGCGCATCCACAAATCGTGGGTGCCGCCGGGAAAGGTAATCGCAACTTTCTGATTGGCAAGGGCTGCTTTGAGTGGTTTGCTGTCTGTACCTACTTTTAAATCTAGGTATTTTTTGCTGACAGAAATGCCTTGACCGTTAGTATTTAACCGCGCCACAATGTTCATCGGCACTGGCTGATTACCTTTGGTAATTGTGCCTAATGTCATCTGGTGAGCCATCGGGGATAGGAGGTGGGCGCCGTCAATGCCGCCTTTTTCGGAACCGAGTTCTAAGTTGTCGCGAGTAACTGGCCAAGATGCTTGTTTGGTAACTTGTACGTCTTTCATGCCGTACTTGGCGAAGTAACCTTTTTCTTGGGCGATGATTAGGGGTGCTGAGTCGGTGAGGGCGATGAATCCGAGTTTGGCTGAGGTAACTTCGGGGGCGTCGGCGGGGTTGACGTTGACTGCTGGGGCGGCGCTGGGTGAAGCACCGGTCGCAGCAGGGCTGGAACTTGCGCTAGTGGTGCTGGAACCTGAACTGCAACCGTGGGCTAGGAGGGTGCCGGCTGCTGTTGCTCCGACGGTGATGATGAATTTTCTTCTAGAAAGGTTGCTCATTTGTCTGTCTTGAATTGTTGGTGTACTTTGAGATTGTGAGAATGTGAGATGTGAGACACAATTTTGTCTGGCAGTCTAGCATCTCACATTGTGTGCTTAGGCGTCGATCGACACTTTGCCGATCGCCCGGGCGCTACAAGCTAAGATGAACCCTGGTTCTAAGTCGCTCAGCGCGTCGAGTTTGCCGTCGTAGGCGACATCGCCTTCTAGGAGTTGCTGCTTGCAAGTGCCGCAGGTTCCCGATCGGCAATTGCTGTCGAGTTCGATTCCGGCCCGTTCGGCAACATCGAGAATGAACTCATCTTCGCTGCAAGCAACTGTTTTGCCCGATCGAGCGAAAATGACAGTAGATGTCTGAGGTTTCGCCGCGACAGCCGTTTCGTCCCTATCAACCGTCAGTTGCAGTTGCCTGTTCAGGGCTGCAACATCCGCGGGAGATTGATTGGGAACAGCCCCAAACTTATCGACTAACAGTTGGTGTAGCACAGGTTTCAGGTCTTCGCAAGGAATGCTTTTTTGGACGCAAGTACCCAAATGAGCATCTTTGCCAACTGTGCCTCCCATGTAGATGTCTACACCTTCGAGGGTTTTGCCGTTCTTGCGAACCTTTGTTCCCATCAAACCGATGTCGGCTACTTGGGGTTGAGCGCAGGAATTGGGGCAACCCGTCCAGTGAATTCTGACCGGTTTGGGAACGGACAGTTCGGCTTCCAGTTCCCGAATCATTGCTACGGCGCGGGTTTTGGTTTCAATGAGGGCAAAGTTGCAAAAATTCGAGCCGGTGCAGGAAACCAAGGCGCGCGTCAGGGGTGCGGGGTCGATGGAAAAACGCTGTAACAGCGGTTCTTTGACCAGCGATTCCAGCCGCGAGTCGGGAACGTTGGGAACAATCACGTTTTCTTCGACGGTGAGCCTGAGTTCGCCGCTGCCGTAAACCTCGGCGATTCTGGCCAAATCGAACAAATCCGCTGCTTGCAGCCGTCCGACGGGAACGTGCAAACCTACATAGTTGAGCCCTGATTGTTTTTGGGGGTAGATGCCGATGTGATCGCGTTTGTCCCAGATGATTTCATCTTTGAGCGCGGCGACGGACAAACTGCGGCCTACTTCTTTTTCGACTTCGGCGCGGAATTGTTCGATGCCGAGTTCGTCAATCAGCCACATCAAGCGCGATTTTTGGCGGTTTGCTCTCGGGCCTCGATCGCGATATACAGTTAAAATGGCTCTGCACAAATCCACAACATCGCTAGGACTAGCCCAGACGTTGAGGGGAATTGCTGCTGCGCAGCGTTTGGCGGAGAAGAAACCACCGACTAAAACGTTAAAGCCGATGTTGCCGTCAGAGTAAGCCGGGACGAAGGCGATGTCGTTGATTTCGGCGTGGATTGAGTTGTCGCGGCAACCTGCGATCGCGATATTAAACTTTCTCGGTAAATTTGAAAACTCGGGGTTGCCTTCGCCGCTGTTGGTAATCATGTCTTGAACTTGATTCGCCAATTCCCACGTATCTATCAGTTCGTCGGCGTCCAAGCCTGCGACTGGGGAACCCGTAATATTACGTACATTGTCCATGCCAGACTGAACGCTGGTCATCCCCGCTGCTTTGAGGCGGCGGAAGATGTCGGGCACATCTTCGATGCGAATTCCGCGCAGTTGCAGGTTTTGTCTAGTGGTGATGTCGGCGCTGCCGTCGGAGCCGTAGCGCTGTACGATTTCTGCTAGGGTTTTAGTTTGATTGCTGGTAATCACGCCGTTGGGCAACCGCAGCCGCATCATGAATTTGCCGGGAGTTACTGGCCGAAAGAAGATGCCGAGCCATTTGAGGCGGTGCTCGCGGTCTGTTTCGTCCATTGCTTCCCAGCCGATTTGAGCAAAGTGGTCTAGCTCGGCTTTTAATGCTAAGCCATCTTTTTCGGCTTTGAGTTTTTCAAATTTGTTGAGGCTGGCTTTTGGTTCTACTGTTTGGGTCATTGGTTTACCCTCGCTGCTGGCTTGTTCGGGGGAGGTATTGACTTGGAGCATAAAGTGTGTTTCCTGCTAACCTTAGTGAGTGTAGGGATTTAAAACTGTATATTTAGTTACTTGATGGAATTTCTTTTAAGCATGGTTGGTCTTCTGTATACTTGAGCTTTTGTGGGCGCTGCCTCCAATGCCGCCAAACTATGTATGGTTAGAGTTGCTACCGATGGTTCGATCGCTGCGTTTCGATGCGCCTTTGTTATGAACTAATGTAAAGGGCAACACAGTAAATATTCGTAGCTATTTTTACAAAATATTGAGTTTTATGAATTTGTTGCATAGAGGGTATGCGTTTTATACATCGGCCAAACAGGCCAAACAGGTCATGGGCCAAACAGGCCAAACAGGTCATGGGGCATTTTTGACTGTTAACTGCTGACTGCTGACTAAGGACTAAGGACAACTGACAACTGACTTCCATCCGTTACATCCGTTAGATAATCCGTTGCCGAACTTCCTTTTGCTATAAAATTATTTTTGTGACGGCGATCGCAGACTTGAAACCAAACTCGTCACACAATTAGAGTGGCGGCTGTCACACAGTTTGGCTCAAAACATCACCTTCTCTGCTATGCCAGCGTCACTCTTGATTTTTGGAGAACGAGAGATGATATAGGTATCGAATTCAGGGAACGTCTCATGTTTTTAGTTCAACTTATCCCCGGCGCTATTTCCGAAATACTTGCCTCTGTTACCGATACGGGCAGTTTGACTTTAGCCGATCGCTACGGTTTGATGGCCGCTGTTTTGGACGACTCTCTCGACGAGCAAGACAGACATTCGCTCAACCGCCTGCTGCGCTCGGTGATCAAGGGAAAAGTCAAGATAGTCAACGATCTGTCAGCGATGTGTTAAGAGCATTGAAAAATTTGATTCATTTATGCACCGCATCAGAGTGCAGAAACTACAGCCCGACTTATAATGAACCCGCGACGCCTGTAGCGGATGTATTCCAGGAAGTTTGTTGAGTGCTCTAAAAACGGGCGATCGCTCCACGCCGTCTGAAATTTTTGTGATTCTCCAATTCTCGCTTTGTGCGGCACTTCCAGAAAAAGTGCTGATTCACTGTTTTGACGATCGAGCAGGGAGCCTGTTCGGTCGAGCGCTTACAGTAATACCACTTTAAAAAAGTCTTGCTACAATCCTGAATCTGATACCAATTATTAAAACTAAGGACACGACACTGTGAGGTGTCCCTACTCCCCGCGCCGGAAACGGCGGGAGTGCGGTGTCCCTACTGGAACATCGATTTTCTTGCTTCTGGTATATTTTAGGACTTTGAAGACTCAAGTCCTGACTACAAACGTAATGATAATTCTTGAACAGGACTGGAGATGACTGGCCTTGGTTTGTTTTTTTTAACAAATCTAGTTGATATTACGCGATCGCCTCACAAAAACTTTACCAAAACTTTAAGAAAATCTGCCGGAATCTATGATTTACTAAAAATCAAGAATATGCGATCGACCAGACTTAATACTTTAACATTCATTACCAACGGTGCATTTATGAATTCCATTGCTAAAAACAGCATCCGCTGGACTTGCTCAGCGGCTGTTTTCTTTGCAGTTATTACACTACAGCAACAAAAAGCTACAGCAGCAACGCTATCTGGCGGCTGGAATTATGCGATCGACTCCTTCAGCGACGGCGTGACAGGGCCGCAAATCGGCGGCGGCGAATTTGAATTTTACGGTATCGCCGTTAAAGAAACATCCGAGACAGCTTTCATCGCCATCAACTCCAATCTCAGTTTAGCAGGATATGCCGACAGCGCTGCTGCCAGAGGTAACATCAACTACGGCGATTTGTTCTTCAACTTTTCCGGCCAAAACTTCAATACAGCTAATGCAAACCGCAGCTTGTTTGCCGTTCGCTTTGCAGCCGGAAATGACTCGGGAGTCGCTACAACAGGCGTTTACAGCAATGTCACCGCTAAAAACGTCACCGAAACTAACTCTGGGTTTACAAATTTAAATCAATACAACACTACGGTTGCATCTCACGGCGGAACCCCATCAATCGGCGATTTAGCTGCTACAGACCCGTATTTTCAACAAACAGGAACTTCGACGGTTCTCAACTCAATTGCTACGGGTACAAAAGTTGCGGACATCAATTTTTTAACCCCAGCAAATTTGACTGCTCTCGGTTTGAATTTTAGTCAATTTAATGCCGTAGGTTCTCAAACAATCGGATTTAGTTTCAATAAATCTGCCATGCCTTCAGGGAATTATATTGCTAATTTGTTTGCCGAGTGCGCTAATGATGCGATCGCCATTAAAGCCTCGTTTCAGAATGCAGAAGCTGTACCAGAACCTTCTACTTGGTTCGGTACGTTAGTAGGATTGAGCTTTTTAGGTATGGGTGCGGCGAAACGCAAAATGAAGAGCAAGATTGCTTGAGGCGATTGCAACATTCTGAGGAACCAGCTCTTCGGGTGGTTCCACAAAAACTCAATATTCTGCTGGAATGGGCCGAAGAACCCATTCCTAAACACAAAAACTAAATCTTCTAAATGTTGTGGTTGAACTGGCAAGATGCCAGTTCCTAAACACGCACCTAAAAACCTGATAGCGAGATAAAATGCGCCCAAACATTCCCATCCGGCCCAGCAACTTGATTGATGTAGCCGTAGGGATACATCAACTTTCTGCCCTCAGTATCGCTGTAACCGGTGAGTGCATCTCCCCAAGGATCTTGCACGATATAACCGTCAGAATTGTAGCCAATTAAAGTGATAATGTGACCGGCTGCTGTAAAATCTCCGGCTAAAACTACGGGCCGCCGATTCAGCAATTCCGATCGCACATCAGCCCATTTGCGAGTCGTATTAAAACTCGTCTTAAACCCGTAAGCCTGAATCAGCGCCGTCAGCACATTGTGATCGGTTTGAGAACCAACGCCTGCCTCGTCGAAACACCACTGCAACAGCTCATCTTCCAACTGTCCGCCCCACTTAGAACGAACGCCGTAATAATACAACACCATGGCGATCGCAGTTACGTTGCAAGTAGACCAGTCAAAACGCGGATTGTCCCGCTGCGAAAAATACGGCACGTTCAATTCCACATTGTTCGGAACCGGATCGAAAATTTTATCTCCGCGCTTGAACTGAATAAAACTCGGAAAAACATAACCTGTATTGCCAAAATTCGGCACTTCTTCAGTTAGAGAAATTTTTAGGTGATCGGCTTCCAAACCGTAGCTTTCCACGCCGTAAACTCGACCTAAAGGCAGTGTAGTCCTCTCCGTAGCGGTTAGCTTTGCAGCATCTACCGGGCGTTTTTTGAACACAGTTGGTTGCAGCATGGTCATCGTCAAAGCATCAGGGTCAAACGGAACTTCTTTGCCATTTTTCTTGATTTGCACGTGCTGCCAATAGATAAATCCAACATTGCCGAAACCGGGAATAGATTCGGCTAGCGTTACTCGGAAATGCCCCAAAATGCACGCATAACCAGTGATAGCATAGGTGCTGCCTAAAATTATCTCAGCAACTTGATTCGCAGGCAGTTTTGATGAATCTACTGTTTGACCTTTAATTTGAGTTGTTTGAGTAACCAACAGTTGAGCGCTGACATTGCTGTTGGGTACGTCAGCCAGGTCAAATTTCAGGACTTTGGTACCTTTGGCCAACTGAACGTCTGGTTCGTAAAAATAGCCAAAAGTGCCGATCGGCGAAATTGTCGAATCCAGCACCACCTTGAGATGGCCGTCAATAAATCCGTACTTGCTAACCGCCAAAGTCAGACCTGCTTTGACAAGAACTTTTTGCTGGTTGTCGAGGCGGGAAGAATCAACCGGGGCTACCTTAAACAAAGTGTCAGAAACTATCTTTAAGCTCAAACCTTTTCCAACAGTCAGCGGATCGGAACTTACGGTAATGTAAATTATTTGGCTGCCAGTAACGTTGCCTTTGGTGTCAGTTGCCCGCAACCTCAGCCAGCGAGCTCCCGGTATGCTAAATCCTTTAGGCAAATTCACTTGCCAAGTGCCGACACTTTGGTTGAGTGTTACGGTTAGCGGAAATTTATCCTCAGCTATCACCTCAACTTTTGCTGCTTCTTGCTTGTCAAAAGTACCTGAAAGTGCGATCGCCTGATTGACCAAAACTTCAGTCGGCCCTTGATAAGTTAAATTTGGGGCAGGGTTAAAAGATTTGCCACCGCGACTGAATTGTACGAAATCGGGATAAACGAAACCCGTGTTCCCAAAGGGTGGCAAATTTTCAGTCAGCGAGACTTTAACGTGACCTTGTTCTATAGAGAATCCAGAAACTCCGTAAATCATTCCCGCCGCCAAATTAATTTTTTCTTGCGGTTGCAGGCTTGCAGCAGCCACCGGCCGCTTTTTAAACGCAGTAGTTTTGACAACAGTCATGGTAACTGCATTTCTGTCAAATGAAATTCCCTTGCCGTCTTGCAAAATTTGGACGTGCTGCGAGTACAAAAAACCCGAATTTCCGAAGTTGGGAATCGGGCTACTGAGGGTGACACGAAAATGATTTTCTACGCAAGCGTAGCCGAGAATATTGAAAGTTTCTCCCTGGTTAAATCGGACTTTCTGATTTTGTCCTAAAGTAGCCGAATCTGCGGGGTTGCGCTTTAACCAGGTTTTTTTGTTTACCCACAGCAACTGCATTCCAGGCGCTGGGGCCGGTAGTTGAGTGCGATCGAATATCAGGATTTTTGCACCTTTGGTGACGACTACGTGCTTTTCGTAAAAAAAGCCGGACTTTCCCACCGGAGAAATGGGATTATTTAGTTGAACATTCAGGTGTCCGTCTTCTAACTCGTAGTCGCTAATTTGATAAGTTGTTCCTGCTGGTATATCCGCTTTTTGGGTATCATTAAGATTGCTAGTCGGCAGTGTTCCGGCTTTGAATCTGGTAAATTGGACAGTAATTAACTGTAGTTTAGACTAACCAAAGATGA
>JAYUGZ010000004.1:0-6469 GCA_043767465.1 Cyanobacteriota bacterium | reverse complement strand
TCCCAGGAAGGGATTTTCTGCGAACCTGCAAGTGCGGCTTCTGTGGCCGGTTTGCTGAAGGTAAAAGACCAAGTTCCGACGGGAGCAACGGTGGTTTGTGTGCTGACTGGTAATGGTTTGAAAGACCCGGATACGGCGATTAATCACAGCAAGAACAACTTTAAACAGGGAGTTGCTCCAAGTTTGGATGCGGTAGCTGGGGCGATGGGATTTTAAGAAGTGATATCAAGATTCCTCGGTGGTTGAAACCGCGTCTACAAAAACTAAGTCCGCCTTCACGGACTAAGAAATAAGACAGGCAAGATCCCTGTTCCGTTCTTAGTTAAAATCTCTGTGGGATGGACTAAAATTACTCAAAGTCCCCCTTCTTAAGGGGGATTTAGGGGATCGAGACTTAGCTACAAGCGATATCTACAGAGGGTTTTATATAACAAGCGATCGAGTAAAACTGTTAAATTCTAGTCAAAGGAAGGGTCTGTATACCATTTCTTTAAATTCTCATACCATTGACTCGCCTGCTTGTATTCCTCAACAATCTGAGCCGGAGTATTGTCATCTAATTCCCAAGGACAAAAATCACTAAGCTGATATTCACAACTGACATGATAGCCTCGCGGTAAAGTCTTCCAATAAGTTGCTTCCCAGGGTTCGAGGACATTCCAATTTTCGGTTTCTGGGATATGTTCATACATGAAAAGCAAATGATCTAAGGTCAGCAATTGCTCTATGATTTCTCGCTGAGTACCGAGAAATCCTTCTTCATAAGGAAACTGCCCAAGAAAATTTACAATGGAAAATTTATTCCAATCAGGATGAGCCATTGCTTCCCATCTAGCACCACCTTGAGGAGTTAAGTAGTAGCAAGCGACAAGTCTTCCATCTAAGTGGTCTTGAATACCGGCCATTGTTAATATAACATCTGAATTTCCATCGGTGTGATACTCGTCATATTCATTTGCAAACACCGTTGCTTTAATGTCTCCCTTTTGAAATAAGGAATCTGCTGCAAGTGCTATTTCAGCATGAGATAAGTGCTTTGAATACGCAACACTTCCTAGCCCGTAGTAGTTGCATATTACAGCAAACTCAAGAATCAAGTATTCGACTTTTGGATTCGGAGTTTCTGCTAATGTTGCGTAAGAGTTGATATCCTCATCTCCAAACAAACTTGATGGGTTTGTATCTAATTCTGGTTCCGTATACCAATCCAACATTTCCGGGGACCACCGCTGCGCTTGTCGATCTAGATCGATAGATTCTTGGGGTGTATTTGAGTCTATGCAACATTCAAAATGTCGATACCGATAAGTAACTTTATAAGCTTTGGGTAAAGTTTTCCAGTACGTTACTTTCCAAAATTCTAGTTCTTCCCAAACTTCTGTACCGTCAATGATAGTATGATCGTACAAATATTCTGTCAGACTCAGAAGATGTTCTATTAACTGCTTATTTTGAGAAATCTTTTGTGATTCATTTAAGGACTCGTCCATATCGTCAAAACGATTTAAATAACCTCCCAAATATTTATTCCAATCAGCATGACATAGAGTTTCCCAGCAAGCTCCTCCTTCAGGAGTTAAATAATAAAAAGTGTTGAATTTTCCATCCAAGTGTGCCTGAATTTGAGATCGATTTAAGGTAATATCTTCAATGAATTTTTCATCTTCAGTGCGAAATCCAGCCTTGATGTAACCTTTCTGAAATAAGCGATCTGCTGCTACTACCACCTCAGCATGAGACAGTCTGAAATCCGATGCCACATTTATGAAGATTTCAGTATCTTTTATAACCGAATAAAGAATCAGGTACTCTATTCTATGGATAGTCATATTGTGTATTAGCGAATGACCTTCGCTGGTAAAAGATGATTCAAACTTGTATTTAGCCCTAACCGATGTAGGCTTTCAGAAACTCAGCCGATCGCAAAAATTGGTTGTCTCTGTTTTCACTAATGATTCGCGATCGCGATATCGCCTAAAATAAAACTCAACTCTTTCACAATTATACAATGACCAAGCCTACTGCAACCCTGTTAATTGCCTGTCCCGATCGCAAAGGACTCGTCGCCTTACTTGCTAACTTTATCGCATCCCATAACGGCAATATCATTCACGCCGATCACCATACAGATTTTACCGCCGGATTATTTCTAAGTAGGCTCGAATGGCAGTTAGATGATTTTGACTTAACCACCGAACAAATAACACCGGCTTTTAGTGAAATCGCCAAGGATTTACAAGCCAGTTGGCAATTGCATTTTTCCCAGAAAATTCGACGAATTGCCCTCTGGGTTAGCCGCCAAGACCATTGTTTATTAGACTTAATTTGGCGACAAAAAGCTCAGGAAATGAGATGTGAAATTCCCCTGATTATCAGCAACCATGAAAATTTAAAGCCCATTGCCTACCAGTACGGTATCGACTTTGAGTATATTCCCATTACTAAAGATAATAAAGCAATTCAAGAAGCCAAACAGTTAGAAATTCTTAATAAATATCAGATTGATTTAGTGGTTTTGGCGAAATATATGCAAATTTTGAGTCAAGATTTTACCGTCAAATTTCCCAATCTGATTAATATTCACCATTCATTTCTACCCGCCTTTGTGGGGGCAAATCCCTACGAAAGGGCCTATGAAAGAGGCGTGAAAATTATCGGTGCAACAGCCCACTATGTCACACCAGATTTGGATGCTGGCCCGATTATTGAACAAGATGTGGTGCGGGTGAGTCACCGTGATGAAGTGTCGGATTTGGTTCGCAAAGGTAAAGATTTAGAAAGAGTTGTTTTAGCAAGAGCCGTGCGATATCATTTGCAAAATCGGGTTTTAGTTTATGGCAATCGGACTGTAGTTTTTGCTTGAAAATTAAGCGTTCATCTCAATTTTGGTTGCACTCAGAGATGACTGTCAATTAAGAGGGCGGGCACGGGGGCACCGCCCCTACTGACTGTCAATTAATGACTAACTTTCAAAAGGTGGTAGTTGCAGTAATGAATTTTTAGAAGGCGGAAGTTGAGCGGGATTGTGGCGGATCTCGATCGCACTTTCTGCATTTTCCGTGCTCACAGGGACTATCTCCAAAGAATACACACTGTCATTTTTTGCAGCAGCAGGAGTTTTTGCCTTCGTGAGCAAGTCAACGGCATCTCCGAGGGCGCTAGTTAAATTTTTGCTAGTTTCAGCATGGCGGGCTTCTTCTTGTTTAAGGGCTTGAGTCAGTTGTTTGATTTGTTCAAAAGCCCGATCGCGCTCTTCCAGTACCACAACTAATTTAGCCTTAAGTTCGCCAACAGTTTGCAATTGTTCAACTTCTTCCCGGCGGGCAATTCCAGCTTCGCCACTTTCCGACACAATGGGAGAAAAGTTTTGCGATTCCTCGATTTGTGCTTCCAAATTACCGATGCTTTGCTGAGTTAATTTAGCATCATTCCGCCGCTGTTCGGCTTCGGTATTGTAAAGTTGACGCCACTGAGCCGCACTTTCACCGGCCTCATCGCGATCGCGCGTCATTTCTGTTAACTGTTGTTGCAGCCGCTTGATTTCATCTAACCACTGTCTGACATCTTGAACCATAATATTAATTTTAAATTGGGGAATGGGGAATTGGGAATTGCTAATAGCTTAAATTAATTCATTATGAACATTTTTTACTGGCTGCGCTACCTGATTTTAGCTTTGTTTAGGGTGCTTTTGAAGCTGCTGAGAGCTATCAAAAATAAATTTGGTCAGTTTTGGCTTTTTTGTCGGTGTTTGACTTGGCGCACACTCAGGGAAGTCTCCGTGAAGGCAGGAGAACAGCGATTGCCAGGGTTATCTGCGGAAATGGCCTACAATTCTATGCTAGCGCTATTTCCGGGGCTGTTGGCTATGTTATGTGCGATCGCCCTTTTTGAACCTTTACAATCAACACTTTATCAAATCGCCGGTCTTTTGGGCAAAGTCATACCCGATGATGTGCGAAATTTGATTCGTAGTTCCCTCAAAGAAATCCTTTCCTATCGAAACCAACAACTATTTTCCCTGAGTTTTGTAGCATCGATATGGGCATTTTCTGGAGTAATGAGTGCCGCAATGGCTGCACTCGATCGCATCCATGAAATTCCACCCGATCGCACTCGCTCTTTTTTGAAAGCAAAACTGATTTCTTTAGCCCTGAGTATCGGAACAATTATACTATTAATTTTAGCATCTGGCGTAGTATTTCTGAGTGATTTAATTGTACAAGCTATTGCCCGTCAGAGTTGCCTGCTGGAGTCTGTGGCTAATTGCAATTTAAAAGATTTTCAAAGTTGCTTACTCCCTACCATAAGTTGCCCTCTAGAGTCGGAACTATTAACTATTTGGCGGTTCTGCCGCTGGCCGAGTTCCTTGGGAATTGTATCAGTTGCTTTCGCCTTTATTTATCGCTACGGGCCAAGCCGACACCAACGAGATATTCCGATTTTTTCCGGCGCTGTTTTTGCCGCTATTTTGTGGGCACTTATTTCAGCTTTGTTTCGCTTCTATGTTTTACATTTGGGCAATTATACTTGGACTTATGGAACGATCGGCACTTTTATTGTTTTGTTATTGTGGCTCGATCTTTGTTGTTTGGTGATGCTGATTGGCGCTCAGTTGAATGTGACAGTCGGAAAAGCAATGAAACTCAAATAATGGGAATTGGGCATTGGGCATTGGGAATTGGGCATTGGGGAATTGGGCATTGGGAATTGGTTATTATTTGCCGTACCCTGAGCGTAGTCGAAGGGTTATTTGTTAGTTGTTATGACAACAGTCAACACTCAACAGCGAACAGCAAACAGTCAACAGTCAACAAAATATTATTACCGGATACCAAATTACCTACGAAGTATAGTGCTGAGGATACCCGCAACAAAAGAAACCAAAACCAGTATCCAAATAACAGCACCGGGAAGGAATGTCAAGAGGCCAACACCTCTCAGAATCCAAACTAACAAGGTGATGCCCAGGATAGCCCAAAAGATGCGGGTTGATAGTCGCATTTGAAATCTAGGAGAATTAGTCATGTTGAATATTAAAGTTTTGTCTGGATCAATGATAGCTGCTTTATTGGCGATCGGCTCTTATCTGGGAGCAATTTCGACTCCCGGTACCGCTGTGGCGCGTGTGAGTACAAATATTCTGGGAGAAGCTGCTAACGCTGCGACAAAACCTCCTTATACAAGTTTAACAATTACCGATCGCACAATGGGAGCAGCCAAGGTCGGGATGACTTTCGGACAACTGAAAAAGGCTCTGGGTTCCACCGCACAGTTTAAGGTTGAGTCTTCTTTTATGGTAGACTTTGATGCAGTGGCGATTAGTCGATCGGGAAAAGTACAGTATCGGATTATTTATGCTGCGGGTACAAAGTTTAAAGATGCAGATGTAATTGAACTTTTAAGAACTGACAATGCCAATTATAAAACACTTCAGGGCGTCGGGGCGGGAATGACTCTGAAACAAGCATAGGCAATTTACGGAAAGGCAACTTTATCTTATAACGTAGACAATGAAATGAGAGAAAATGTAGTTTTTGCCAATCAACCGACTAGAAAAATTATGTTTGTTCCCCAGGCTGAAGGCAAACAATTTGGGGGAGTTTATGGCGCTGGTAAAGGGGGATTTTTTCAGACTAACAAGTATCACCCGAATGCTGTAATTGAGTCTGTGATGGTGCGGAAGTAACTCGGCAATTTAAATCGCATCTACAAAAACAAAGTCCGAGTAGAGGGGGACTCAAGAAAACAGAAATTAAGGATTACCTGTGATGATATCTGTAGAGATTTGATTGATTGTTAAATGAATTTTCTGAGGAGAAATGTATTTACTTTTCTATTAAAATGATTGTAGCCGCTCAAATAAATCTCTTCGGAATTCCTCATTTGCAGTTTTGCTTAGTTGGATTACCCGAAGTGTAGTTCGGTTGAAGTGCCTCTGGCGAGGCATGAGTAAATCATCAAACTTAAATCCATTCAAATGCTCTAATGTTTCCAGTCCACTTAAGGTTAATTCGTTGTTCACAAATCTGGTTAGAGTACGAATGCGTTCTGCACCGTCTACGATCTCTAAACGTGATTCATCATTTTCATCATCACCGAGATCAGCAACGAATAGATAAGGTATTGGCAGCCCCAAAATTACAGATTCGATAAACTTTGATTGCCTTGCTTAATCCCAAGTCATTTCACCTTGGTAGTTTGGAATAAACAACTTATTAGTATCATCGTCAATTCCTTCCATATATTTTTGAACAAGTATTTCGAGTGGATACTGTTTGGTGTCGTAATTAATTTGCTGCCGATTATCGCGGATTTCGAGTTCAGCAGCATTTCTGTCTTGCAGCGTAATTTCTTCTAGCTTTGCTCGCATGATATTTTAAAGTAACGAATAAGAATTGTACATACGATTATTTTACCACAGCCCAGAGTTGATGGAGTGCTGTTCGGAGAAGTTTTGTCTTGATAC
>JAYUGZ010000003.1:0-2603 GCA_043767465.1 Cyanobacteriota bacterium | reverse complement strand
AACCCAGTCTCTAATCTCCTGTTCTGCAACGCCAGCCGAAAGGGCCGGCACAGCAGTCACCGTAGTTTGCTGAATTCGCTGCTGGCCGTCTTGCCAAGCTGCCGGAATCAGGTATTTGTGAATTTGAGAAGAAAAAATTGTTGGCGGGCCTCCTGCAAAGATTTGCTTGAAGCGAGTTGCGTACTTTAGCTGAGTCAGGTGAGGAAAATGGGTTGTGATTTTTGTTCCCAACATTTGGCTGCGGGGAATTTTTGTCCACTCTTCCAGACAAGTGTTCCAAAACAGCACCACAAAATCATCTCGCAGCAAGCAGGCGCCGACTGGTACGCTGTCGAGAACCCCAAACTTTTCCTTAATAGTTTTGCTCTCCTCGATCATAGACCCCCGGCAAGTTGATTGATGGCAGCCAACAAGGTGTCAAACGAACTGACATTGAAAATGAGGATGATATCTCCTTCAATGTGCAGCTTTTCAATAATGAAACGGGTCTGGGCTAATAAAACAACTGTATCGGCAGTCAAACCGCCAGATACCAGCAAACTGGCGATCGTCCCTTCCATGTAATTGGGAATTGAGTAGTTCAGGCGCTGCTGAAGTACGTTGCTGATTGCACCCATGACCCCGTTGATCACAATATTTCCCACTTCACTCAGCGTACCAATTTTGACTGAATCCAGGTCGTGGGTTCCAACTTCTTCCCCTGTGAGCATGGTCACGAGCGTGGCTGCGCTGTTGGTGGGAAAGACTAGCTGGGCAATGCCTCCAAAGGAGCCAGTAAATTTGAGCTGGACAGCGGCGATTTGTTCGCCGTTGAGGTGCTGCTCTAATTCTGCTTGCACGTCCGCTGGAGACAGGATTTGGAGGTAGGGGATTTGCAAGCGAATGGGAGATTCGATCATGTCGTTCAAAATCCCTGCTGCTTGACCGATCCCGATGTTGACCAGTTCCTGCAAAGCATCGAGCTGTCGAGCACTTAATTTCATGGGGCGCTCTCCTCGCTGGCACTGAGAGCTTTTTTGATCCACCCGATCAGTTCGTCTGAGTTGGGCATTTTGTGAATGACTGCTAGGGCTCCGAGTTCCATGCACTCGGATTTGGTGGTGGATTGAATGTCTGCGGTAATTACGATGACTGGGATCTTATATCCTCGATCGCGCATGGCTTGCAAGACTTCCCTACCTTCCATTTCCGGCATCAGCAGATCTAAGAGCATACAGTTTGGGGTTTTAGTGGTCAGCAGTTCTAGAGCTTCCGGGCCGCTCGATGCTTCCCAAGTCTCGTATCCTTCTGCCCGCAGGATTTTGCAGATCACTCTGCGAGTCAACCACGAATCTTCCACAACGAGAATTGATGTCACTACGTTCTCCTCCTTCAATTGTATAGGACTGACAGGCCTTGCAGGTACTGCTTCGATCTTGACAGTAGTTTAAACTGCTGGGATGGTGTGCGATCGAGCACAGCGCGCCGAATTCCGGTTCTTAAAAACTAACGCATTAAGGTGTGCGATAGTTTACTATCTTTGGCTGTGGGAAGAAAAAACCTGGTTTCTCAATGAAACCAGGTTTGCGGGATCTGTATTGCTTGTAACACGGGCGCTCAGTTATAGATTACCAAACGCTTCCGAAGGGAGTCTATTCGCTGTTTGGCTGTGGCATTGTCTGGATCGCAGGCGAGAGCTTGTTCGTATATTTCCAAGGCTTGAGCGGTTAATTTCTTGCGCTCGTAGGCATGACCCAGATTGTTGAGAGATGTAACGTATTCTGGTTGCAACTTCAGGGCTTCTTTGTACTGGCGGATCGCGATGTCGTACTGTTCTTGACCAAAGTGCGCAAAACCCAGGGCGTTGTAAAGAACAGCTAGATCTTCTTCGCCTTCTAAGTCTTTGGTTTTCAGGGCTTTTTGAAATAGTACGATCGCCTGGGAGTAAAGTTTCTTGTCTACGTAGATACTTCCCAATTCGTAGTATTCCTCTACAGTTCCTTTTTCTGTAGTCAACTTATTTTCTAAGCGTTCCAGAGACATTTCAATCTTGCGAGTTTTGAGAATCTGGCGCACAATAAACCAGGAACTGCTCCCTAGTATAGTTAGCAGGACTGATATGTAAATAATCAGCAATTTAGTATCCATGTTTTTTTTAAATTTAGGTAAGTCTGTGGAAGGTTTTATTTATTTTTATCCCGTTGGAATTTCTGACATTTCCTGCTGAAACTGTATGAAAAGCACGGAAATTGCATCGACGGGGGCGATCGCGATTTCACAAAAAGCAAGAATCCAGAAGTAAGAACAAAGAAGGAAAATTTGTCTCAACCTCCTAAATTTATCAGGAGTTTTCCTTCTCTGGCAGATAGCTAAATCTTTCCTACTTCTGCTTTCTTCCTTTTCAAAACCGATCGAGCTTTCACGCTCCAGCTCGATTTGCCATTTCCACGACTTTACCGAATGTTGCAGGGTCAATGATTGCCATTTGTGCCAGCATTTTGCGGTTGATTTCGATGTTGGCTTTCTTCATGTTGCCGATCAGTTTGCTGTAGCTCGTCCCGTGGGTGCGAGATGCAGCATTGATCCGAGCAATCCACAGACGGCGGAAGTCGCGTTTGCGTTTT
>JAYUGZ010000002.1:0-16560 GCA_043767465.1 Cyanobacteriota bacterium | reverse complement strand
TCTCAAGAAAGCAGCGGCGATTTGCAAAAATCCAAGGTTGTTGGCGGCAGTGATTTGTGCCGCAAAGCTTTGTGGCAGTGGATTTTCACGCGCATTGAACCGAAGCGCTGCCGTTTGTCTAATGATATAGGCGATCGCCTTGGTGAATTGATTGATACTGAAAAAGCCAGCGGTCGGCCGGTGCGGTTAATACCGCGCGTGGCGGCCAAATCTGTCAAATTGTTGTTTAAGGAATTGGTTCAAGAGTTGGGTTCGGTTCAAGAGTTACTAGAGTGAACATAAGCAATTCTAACACTGTTTGCGCCTCAATTCTTTAATAACTTCATCCCCATTTTTACCTTGTCCAAAATCGTCTTTTGCGAGACGCAAGTAATCAGACAAAGCTTGCCACAGTTCAAAGTATCCCGGCGGACTTCTTGCGCTTTTTCGCCGTACCAAATCTCGCGGGCGTTGGCTTCTTTCACATTGCCAATCACCGGATATTCATCGCACAATTTTACATCGCCGCGCGTATCAATCCAGTAATTGCGCAGTCCAACGCGACAAGGCCGAGTTGAATCAGGAGCTTTTTCTTCCTGGAAGTGAGGAACCATCAAGCGCAATACTTCATCGCTGTTCATAATTGGTGCGCCATTTTTCTTCATCTCAATCAAGCGCTCAATTACCTGTGAAAATTCTGCCCTGTCTTCTTCTTCTACCCACAATTCCGAATAGGTTTCTGGAGTCCAGCGGTTGACTGGTTGGAAGTTCACCGTCGTGGCTCCAATTCCCTTCGCCCAGGTTACAATTTCCTCTAGGTGGCGGAAGTTGAGGCGGTTGATAGTGGGTTTGACGTTGATTGGAAACAGGACGTTTTGTTTTTCTTGTTCTTCGCGCAGATAAACGATTCCTTTGGAAAGTCTGTCAAACAATCCGGGTTGACCTCGCAAATAATCGTGCAATTCTGCGTTGGGCCCGTCAACAGACATATTCACATTAAAAGGACGCGCCGCTACAGTTTTCGCGGCATTTTCCTTAGTCATGCAATAGCCGTTGGTGGTGACACCGGCGTGAATGCCGTTTTTGTTGGCAAATGTCAGTAAGTCTAGAAAACCTTTCTTAATATAAGGTTCGCCGCCACTAAAGTTGATGGAAAATTCGCCGACAAATTCTTTGACGCTCAAGAGGGCATTTTGCCAATCTTCGATGGTCATTTCGTCTTTATATTCTTTGAGGCGCCAATACTCGCACTGACGACATTTTACATTGCAGCGCTCGTTAACAATCCCGTAAAAAGTGACTGGGGTTGTCATGTCTAGCCCTGTATTGATCCTGAGCGATTCGGCTACTGCACTCTTGGTGTGCTTGACGCCCAGTCTGGATAGTGTTAAAGCATCCATGTCTTACTTACCTTACGTTTTGTTGGTTAAGTCAATTTATCGAACTCTATTTTTTACGTATAATTACGTAGGGTTGACCTCTTCCTGATTACGTATTCTTTTCGAGTACGTATGCACCATCCTAATCGTTGCTTTTGGGTATGGCTAGAGGTTTTTTGAATTTTTATAATATTAAGGCTTGTAACATATTAGATTTACTAATGAACATGGCAATATTTCGTGTTTAAAGAGGAGCAAAGCTTAATAACTTGCAACCATGTAGAGGCTTGAGATGGAGTCAAAGCCCAAAATTATCATGGTTTATTTAAATCAAGTTACACAGGTTAATAATTTTCCCCAGTAAAATTACTTAAGTAGGCTGTGTGAATAACTTAAAATTATCGGAAAACAAACGGACTGTACAGGAAAAGCCTTCACACAAGCTTTACAATAGGAGGGAATTTAAGTATTTCAACAGCAAAAAATGGCGACAAACATGGCACGATATTTGCAGGTACTGAAATTGTTCTGGGGTGCGGCGATCGCAGCCGAGCTCGAATACCGCATCAACTTTGTCCTCGCTGCCCTCAGCAGCCTGGGAAACCTTGCTGGTAGCTTGTTCGGGCTGTTTTTGTTCTACCGTACTGGCTACACTTTTTCTAGCTATTCCTGGGAACAAGCTTTAGTTGTACTGGGGATTTTTACGGTTTTGCAGGGGTTTTCGTCAACTTTTCTGGCGCCCAACCTCAGCCGTATTGTCGATCGAGTGCAGCAAGGTACTCTCGATTTCGTCCTCCTCAAACCCATCAGTTCGCAATTCTGGCTATCTGCAAACACAGTTTCCCCTTGGGGCATCCCAGATTTAATCTTCGGCGCCGGATTGGTGCTGTATGCTGCTAACAAATTGGGAGTAGGAATCGGCAACTATTTTTTAACAGCAATCCCGCTGTTATTCGGAACTATTACTCTTTACAGTATCTGGTTTATGTTAGGTGCAACTAGCATTTGGTTTGTCAAAATTTACAACGTTACCGAAGTCTTGAAAGGATTGTTAGAAGCGGGCAGGTTTCCTATGGCAGCTTATCCCGCAGCTTATCGATTTTTCTTTACATTTGTAGTTCCCGTTGCCTTCTTGACGACTGTGCCGGCAGAAGCCATGCTGGGCAGAGGTGACATGGTTTGGATCGCAGGGGCGGGAATTTTGGCGATCGGGCTGTTAGTTTTCTCTCGATATTTCTGGCAATTTGCACTCCGCTTTTACACCAGCGCTTCCAGTTAAGTAAGCAGGAAAGTTGCAGGGCGGCAAGAGATTGTCTGTGATGTTTAAGGGAAAAAAGGAGAGAAGGTTTGACCAGTGGAAAGTAGGAAATTCAAATATACACTTAAAATTCAGTACAGCCGGCGGATCGAATATTTTTTGCCTATCTAGTTAAATCCTCAAAAAAATAGTAAAATATCAAGATATCCTTGAAATCTAAACTCTCAATCAACCACGCAAATGAGGGCAAACGAATGAAAAGAAAAAAACTGGGCAACAGCAATTTTAATATCAGTGCGATCGGTCTGGGTGGTATGCCGATGTCGTTAAAGGGCAGGCCGCCAGAATCGCAAGCAATTGCGGTAATTCAGCGCGCCCTCGATTTGGGCGTCACCCTGATTGACACCGCAGATTCCTACTGTCAAGATGAATCGGACAAACACCACAACGAACACCTGATTGCCAAAGCTTTGCAAGACTACACCGGAGATATTCGCGCCGTTACTGTGGCAACGAAAGGCGGCTTAATGCGGCCTCAAGGTGCCTGGACGCGCAACGGTAATCCCCACCATTTGCGTCAGGCAATTCGCGAAAGTTTTGAAGCTTTGGGCGGCGAAAAGCCGATCGACCTTTGGCAATATCACTCGCCCGATCCAGCCTATACAATCGAAGCAGCCCTAGCACCCGCAAAAGAAGCAGTAGCAGCAGGAATGATTCGATTTATCGGAGTTTCCAACTTTTCTGTAGAGCAGATCAAACGCGCCCGCGATACAGTAGAAGTTGTCTCGGTGCAAAATCAGTACAATCCGTGGCACAGACAGCCGGAATCCGACGGCGTACTGGAATATTGCGAAGCCGAAAAACTGACATTTTTTCCCTGGAGTCCTTTGGGGGGAAGCCGCCGCGCTACCAGCTTGCAAGATATGCCTGCGATCGCGAAATTAGCAGCCGAAAAAAACGTTTCAGTTTACTGTATAGTATTAGCTTGGTTGATGGCAAAATCGCCCTCTGTCGTTCCGATTCCCGCTGCGACAAAATTATCGAGCATTGAGGACTCCGTAAAGGCGATCGAAGTCAAATTAACTGACGAGGAATTGCAACAAATTGCAGCAAGTTAAATAAGTAAGCTGTTGGGCATTTAAATTGGAGGTTCGGGGCGATGCTCAGAGCATCGCCCCACAAGATTTTGATGATTTCTTGGCTACAGTTTAAATAGATAACAGCTTATAACGCTAGAGACTTAATTAGTTAATTTACCACTTTTTGAGGAATTGGTTTTTATGGAAGTTAATCAAGTGAAGGCAGATAGAGACGTAGCAATTGAACATCAAAACGTACCTGTCGCCCATGAAGGACTGCACAATTTTTTATACAGTTCTGACTCAGAACACAGCGCAGAAAACGCTATTTCTGAATTAGAAAATGACGGCACGCAAATAATGTCGATCGATACGTGGCGCCAAATAGCAACTAACGCCAAAGTCGCCGGCGTTTACGCTGTCACGAACACTTCCGGCAATACTCAGTATATAGGTTATTCGCGAAATATCCTGCTTTCAATCAACGGTCACATCGCCGAAAACGGTGCCGAAAATTGTGCTTTTGTGCGCGTGCAAACTTTCAAATTCCCGAAACGGGAAGAAATGGAAATTTTGCGGGATGTTTGGATAGCAGATCTCGGCAGCATTCCGCCTGGAAACGGCGCCCAGAGCGAGATGTGGGCGAGTACGGTGGGTCAAGCAGCGCGATCGGCAATGTCGGCCACGGAGCAACAAGCTTATGAAGAAAAGAAGCTGAAATTGCGCAAAGCAATGGCAGATTCTACTCTTAGTAAAGAGTTGGAAACAGCGGCTAAAATTGACGGGGAGCAACACAAGCATCTGGAAGCTGTTGTTAACAATGATGATTGGAGTGCAGTGATTCAATCGCAAACTCAGGAAACAAAGTCGGGCGAATAACATTCGCTGCTAGATAAAGTTTCGTTTGTTGTAACTAGGCGCTCTAATTTCTGTCGTTGGGTGGCGAGAAACCGGGTTTCTTAGACAAATTTCGGTTGAGTACGATAAATTTAGGAAGAAACCCGGTTTCTGAGATTATTGTGCATCCAATTCTTTGGTTGGGTGGCGAGAAACCGGGTTTCTGCGAAAATTTTGGGCTGAGTACGATAAATTTAGGAAGAAACCCGGTTTCTGAGATTAGTCGGATCGACCTTTTTTGCGTTCAGTAACTAAAGTCAAACTTACCCATTCACCCTTGTCGTTGTAACTGCGAATCATCCGAAACCGCAAGTCAGGTTCTACCAACCAACCGGCCTCGAAAAATATCGGTTTTCTGGATTCAACTTTCACCGGACAAGTGCAAGAACCGCCGTCAGGAAGCAGCAAAACTTGCACGGGCGTTGCACCTTCGTTGAAATCGATCGCAGAACCGTCAATCCTGCCGCTAGAACTGATAACATTAGCATTGCTGCCAAAAGTAATTTTCTGCACTATGCGATCGCCATTTTGCAAATCCAATTGCAGTTTGGTAGAATAGCGATCGGGAGAACGCCCGTCTGGATACATTGTCACAGCCTCGCCCTGCCATTCTCCCAGCAAATCGCCCACAGTTAAAGGCGGACGTTCGGGGACGTTTTTATCGAGCTGTTTTTCGCGAATTAAGGTAAGTTTGGATAAATTGCCGTCGGTATTGTAGAGCTGGACTAAGCGCAACCGGCGATAATTGTAGATAAAACCAAACTCGGCACCAGACTCAGAATAAGGCGCTAATTGAATAGTTCCCTGACAAAAATCTCCATTCTCAAAAAACAATATCTCTCGTCCCAAACTCTGATATTCTCGAACAAGTTCGCTGATTTCCGGTTCGCCGACACCGCTAGGATTTGGGGAAAATCGCCGCAGTTTCAACCGTACAGTTTTGTTATCGTTGAGTCCTTCCATGGAAATAATGCTGGGAGTATCTTGAATTACCTCTCCCCGCGTTGATAGCTGAGTGAAGGAACCGTGCCATTCTCCTAAGTTTTGCAAAAAGTTTTCCCACTGTGCTACCATATTCTTACCTTTGGATATATGTCTAAAAATAGAATTATAACTCTACTGACGGATTTTGGATTAAGCGATGTTTATGTGGGAGTGATGAAAGGTGCGATCGCGCAAATCAACCCGCAGTTAAAAGTGATTGACATTACGCACCAAATACCCTCTCAAAATATTGCGGCGGGCAGGTTTTGTTTGATGACTGCTTTTGCTTATTTCCCAGCGGAAACCGTACACGTTGCTGTCGTCGATCCTGGTGTGGGTAGCAACAGACGCGCGATTGCGGTTAAATGTGCTAATTGCTTCCTTGTCGGGCCCGATAACGGGTTGTTTGGCGGGGTGTTGAGTAGCGAAAGTGCGATCGCTGCTGTGGAGTTGACGAATTCGCAATATTGGCGATCGCCCGAACCCAGCAGCACCTTTCACGGTCGCGATATTTTCGCAGCAGTGGGCGCTCATTTGGCGAATGGGGTGCCGCTGGAAGAGTTGGGAAGGGCGGTACGCCCCGCAAGTTTAGTGCAGCTACAGATACCAAATTGCGCGGTTACAGCCACAGGTGCGACAGGTTTTGTTCAATATGTCGATCGCTTCGGCAATCTAATTACCAATATCCCCAGCGATCGCATTATAGGTAACAATTGGTCAGTGATAATTAACAATAGTTGTGATACAATTCGGATACCTAGCGGCAAAACCTACAGCGATAGCAAGCCAGGGGATTTAATAGCCATAGTTGGTTCTGACGGTTGGCTAGAAATTGCCGTTAACGGTGGCAGCGCTCAATCCGTTTTGCAGCTACAATTTGGAGATAAAATAGAAATAATTTACCGAGATTGCGTGTAATCCAATACCTTTGGGTTAACACTATTTGTCATTGCGAGCGAAGCAATCGCAGAGACTATGAAACTTCTCAATTAATTGAGGTGCGTGCGGAGCAATTACCTTGTTAACTGAACCTTATTAAGGTGTAATCTGAATTCATCTAATTCTAGATTGCTTTGCAAAATCAACAAGAGTTTGGCGGTATTCGCTGCTGTTGAAAAAAGCATCTCCATTATTGTGCTTAGCATTAGGAACCAGCAAAATTTGCTTAGGTTCACCAGAAGTAGCATACAACTTATTACTCATCTCAGCCGGAATCAAAGAATCAGCAGTTCCGTGGACGAACAAAACCGGAATTTTGAGCAATTTAAGCTTAGCCAAAGAATCAAACTTTTGTGTCAATAGCAGTCGCACCGGAAACAGGCGCATCAAACTTTGGCGTTCTACCATATCCAGCATGGAAGTGAAAGAACTTTGAACAATTAATCCCGCAGCTTCTGAATGTGTTACTGCTAATTCTACAGCAACAGCACCTCCCAGTGAATGGCCGTACAAAAAGATTTCGCTAGGCGACAATTGCCGCTGTTTGACTAGATAATTATAAGCTGTTTCCGCATCTTGATACACCCTATTTTCGCTGGGAAAACTGCCTTGACTGCGCCCGTAACCCCGGTAATCTATCAGCAATACGGAAAAACCCAATTCCCGAAAGCGGTAAGATTGATTGATATTCGTACCGATGTTAAAGCCTTTGCCATGCAGGTACAATAGGGTTCCTAGCGGCTGTGGATTGGCGGTTGGCAGCCACCAACCGTGAATTTTATCTGGCGTTGCGGTTTTGGGCGATCGCCCGTTAACTGGCAACCAAACCTCTTCGTAGCGGATGTTGAAAGCATCGGGTGTTTTGGCGATCGCAGATGTGGGACTAAAGATGAGACGAGTTTGCAGACTAAACAAGAGTATACAAGAGACGATGTAGGCGATCGACAAAAACTTCACCAAAAATAATATCCATTTATGAAAATGTCTGTATTTCTTTGGTAATTTGCTCATGGCGGTACAATTAACGATCGGTGATTTAACAGCATTAACAACAATAATTATTGATATCAAACAGTAGCAGAGTCTGAGGCAATATAAATCCCGATGGTTCCTCTGTCAAAAGCTTGTTATATATTTCATCGGCTTTGTCAAAGGATTCTTGAGGTAAAAATCTCAATATTGATGCAGCAATATATTGTTTTTCTTGTTCAAAACTAATCCACTTTCTTGATAATTCTTCTGCTGCGTGACCAGTCGTATTAGAACCAGAGAAAATATCTACTACTAAATCTCCCGGTTCAGTAAGAAAATTGACAAAAAATGACGGTAACTTTTTGGGGAAACGTGCCGGATGCACCTTAACATTAATCTCTTTGCACAAGCGCAGGTATTGAGAATTGCTATCCGCATTAGAAAATTCTAGCAAATTAGATGGCAGAGCGCCTCCATTATCTTTGGCAAATTTATCGCTAATCTGATGACCGGAAGGACGTTCCTTGGGAGTATAAAATTCATCAGCATTTTTCAAGAGTTTTTTCATTCTCTCAGAATACTCTACTTTAACCTTAGTAATATTCGCTTGAGGCTGATTCGTTTTGGAAAGCCACCAAACAGGATTAACAGAGTCTTTTGCCCGAATTTTTTGTTTATTCACCCACTCTATAGGAGATGGAAGTTTTGAAGGATTAAACCAGAAAAACTCTTGAGCAAGTTTAAATCCATACTCGTCGCATAACCTAATAAGTACGCGGTAATTATACAGCGACCTTACGGGTATCCCTTTTTGATAAGCACCGCCAAGGTCTATCACAAAACTTCCCGTATCCTTGAGAACTCTTTTAATTTCCGGTGCAAATCCCAGCAACCAGTCAACATATAAGTCTTGTTCTTCATTACCGTAACTCTTTTTCCGTTGCAGTGCAAAAGGAGGGGATGTCATCACTAAATCAACAGAATTACTAGCAAGACAATTGAGGAGATGAAGAGAATCTCCCAGATAAGCTTGACCGTACTTGGTGCTATAAACTGGGGCGGGCAAAATATTACTCATATCTAATTGAACATTATTGCAAGTTACAAAATACAGAGTGCGATCGATTTCATGGTCATTATAGCTTAACTCGTACTGAAAGTACGACTAAATCCGTACTTTCAGTACCTTCTTTAAAAGGTTAATTCTTCGTAGGATTCACAAATCGGACTGTCAGTACGTTTTTTGCAAATAGTGAAGGGTATGAATTACAAGGAAGCTAGACAACTGTTTGCGGCAAAGGTAAGTCAGTTGCGTCGAGAAAAAAGGATGACACAGGAGGAGTTAGCCGAACTCACAGATAAGACTACTGACTATATCAGTTTATTGGAGCGGGGTGAAAGATCGCCATCCTTTGAAGTCATTCTGAATCTCGCTGAAGCTCTAGACGTACCAGCTAGTTATTTATTGAGCTTTAGCCAAAGCGGTGAAAGTATGGCTATCCTGAATACCCTGATAGCTGAGCCAGTTTCTCCCTCGGTAGTGGAGCCGGTTGAAGAGCCTATTACTACAGAAAACGAACGCAGTTCAGATGCTAAACGGCTAGAAAATGCGATGAAAAGCATCCAAGAATTGCAAAATCTGGCTAGTGAATATGGTATTGCGGATATTTTTCAAGATAACGGGGGAAAAACTTTGCAGTTATTAATCCTTTTAGGGCTGCGGATATCGCCTGGACGTGAAGGAAACGATGCTATTGACGCTGAAGGAAAAGAATACGAACTTAAAACAATAAATATTGCCCTCAATAGAAGCGGTGGGGTCACTACTCACCATCATTTAAATGAAATTATACTTAACAAATATCGCAGAGTTGAAGCTTGGTATATTGGACTGTATGAAGGCATAACTCTCAAAGAGATTTATAAACTTACACCTGAAATGCTGGAACCTAAATTTAAAGAATGGGAAGAAAAAGTGAGGCTCAGAAACGAACCGCTAAACAATCCTAAAATTCCCTTAAAGTTAGTTAGAAAAGGGCAACTTGTCTACTCTCACAGTAAATAATAGTTGCCCTGTCAATCTTTAAAGGAGATTAGGTTGTATTTGTGTAGCGTAGCAGTGATATATGACTGACAAGTACACACTTTTACACTCAAGCTACAACGAAATTAACCAACTTTCCCGGAACCACAATCACCTTTTTAATCTCCTTACCTTCAAGATGGCGCTTCGCCAAATCAGACTCGCGGGCGTAATTTTCCAAAGCAGCTTTATCCGCACCAGAAGGCACTTGAATAGTACCGCGCGTCTTACCCATAACCTGAATTACTAGCGTAATTTCATCGGTAATTAAAGCAGACGGATCTGCAACAGGCCAAGTTTGCAAGTGTACAGATTCGCTGTTACCAATCAAATGCCACAATTCATCAGCAATGTGCGGTGAAAATGGCGCTAACAGCAAAATTAAAGTGTTAATTCCCTCTGCATAAATTGGCGAATGTTTACATTTAGCATCAGCCAGCGCATTGTTCAACTTCATCATTTCGGAAACAGCAGTATTAAACTGATACTCGCCCTCCAAATCTTCCCGAACTTCCTTAATTGCAGTGTGAATTGCTCGCCGCAAATCCTTCTCAGCTTTACTTAGCACATCTTTCTCCCCCCCTTGTAGGGGCGGTGCCCCCGTGCCCGCCCTGGGGAGTGAAGCAAACTCTGTCACCACGCGCCAAACACGATTTAAAAAGCGGAATTGCCCTTCTACATCCGCGTCATCCCACTCTAAATCCTTCTCCGGCGGCGCCTTGAATAAAATAAACATCCGCGCCGTATCAACACCATATTTCCCCATAACTTCCAAGGGGTCAACACCGTTGTATTTAGATTTGGACATCTTCTCATAGAAGACTTCCAAAGCTTCCCCAGTTTGCGGATCTTTGGGATTTTCGGGGTCTACATCTGATGCAGCAACATATTTACCAGTCACAGGATTTTTGTAGGCTTTTGCTTGTACCATGCCTTGAGTTAATAGGCGTTGAAATGGTTCATCGCAATTGATTAAACCCCGATCGCGCAAAACCTTCGTAAAGAACCGCGAATACAGCAAATGGAGGATTGCGTGCTCGATCCCGCCGACATATTGGTCGATCGGCATCCAATCATTCGTCTTCGCCGAATCAAAGACTTGCTCTTGATTTTGAGCATCAGGATAGCGCAAAAAATACCACGATGAATCCATAAAAGTATCCATCGTATCCGTTTCGCGCTGCGCCGGAGTTCCACAACTCGGACAAGGAACGTTTACCCATTCCGGCATCTTTGCTAACGGCGAACCTTTGCCAGTAAATTGTACATTTTCCGGCAACAATACAGGTAAATCCGATTGCGGGACGGGAACTGTGCCGCAGTTTGGACAGTGAATTACTGGAATCGGAGCGCCCCAATAACGTTGGCGAGAAATCAGCCAATCTCTCAATCGATATTGCACGCGTGCTTGGCCACAACCTGAACTTTCGGCAGCTTGAATAATTGCGGCTTTGCCTTTAATTGAATCCATCCCGTTGAAGCTTTCGGAATTAATCATAATTCCCGGTTCTGTGTAAGCTTCCGTCAGCGGAACTTCATCATCATCCACAATTACTATTTTAATTGGCAGTTGATATTCAGTGGCAAATTTGAAATCTCGCGTGTCGTGGGCTGGTACTCCCATGACTGCGCCGGTGCCGTATTCGTACAGCACATAATCGGCAATCCAAATCGGGATTTCTTCATCGTTGAAAGGGTTGATTACTTTGCCACCTGTGGGGATACCCCGCTTCGGTTTGTCATCGGCTGTGCGATCCATTTCGCTTTGCAATGCAACTTCTTTGATGAAGCTATCAACAGCGGCTTTTTGGTCTGCCGTGGTCACTAGCTGAGTTAACGGATGTTCCGGTGCTAAAACAACGTAACTCACGCCATAAATTGTATCGGGACGGGTGGTAAAAACGGCGACTTTTTCATCCATGCCGACAATGGGAAATTCTAAGTAAGCGCCGACTGATTTACCAATCCAGTTGGCTTGCATTAATTTGACTCTTTCGGGCCAATCTGGCAATTTATCTAAGTCGTTTAATAACTGTTCGGCGTAATCGGTAATTTTGAGGAACCATTGCCGCAATAATTTGCGCTCGACTTTGGCACCGGAACGCCAGGAACGACCTTCGTTATCTACTTGTTCGTTGGCTAAGACGGTTTGGTCGATCGGGTCCCAATTAACTGCGGCTTCTTTCTGATAAGCTAATCCTGCTTCTAAAAATTGCAAAAACAGCCACTGTGTCCACTTATAATAATCGGGAGAACAGGTTGTAACTTCTTTTGTCCAGTCGAAAGAAATACCCAGGCGACCAAATAAGCCTTTCATCTGGGCAATGTTTTGATATGTCCATTTTGCGGGGGGAATTCCGCGCTCGATGGCGGCATTTTCTGCCGGCAAACCAAAAGCGTCCCATCCCATCGGATTGAGTACGCGATAGCCTTGCATCCGCTTGAGTCTGGCAATTACATCAATGATTGTGTAGTTGCGGACGTGGCCCATGTGCAGGCTTCCCGACGGGTAGGGGAACATGGATAAAGCATAAAATTTAGGCTTTTCGGTATCTTCTGGCATCTGGTCTAAGTTTTGCTCAGCCCATGTCTGTTGCCATTTTTCTTCTATGGATTGGGGGTTGTATCTGGAGTCCACAGCAATTGCTCCGTGCAGAGTTTAGTAAAGTTGGCTTCAGTATTTTTGCACATTCATGGCGGCGCGATTAGGATTTTTTTGCACCCCCAAGGATTTTGGCTCTAATATCTGTATTATATATTGTAGTATATGGGATTTGCGATCGCGAGGCGATTTCTAGGTTAAAAGCATCAGACTTACGCACGGGTGGTCAGAAACCGGGTTTTTACGGTAAGACTTGGTTACAGTCGGTAAAACTTCAAAAAACCCGGTTTCTTTGGTCAGAAATGCGTAAGCCCTCAAAAAGTAAATAACCACAATTCCCAGAAACCAGATTGATTAAATAAATCTGGTTTCTGAGTATTTATTCGGGCTTAGATGCTATCTGGATCGATGTTCAATTCGCGGAGTTTGGCGGCTAAACGTTCAGACTTTAGAGCTTCTTGTTGAGCCTTGAGAGCTTCTTGTTCTGCGCGCTGCGATTCTTGTTCTGCGCGCTGAAATTCTTGTTCTGCGCGCTGTCGCTCTAATAGCCGCTGTACATTTGTTTCGGAAGGGGAAAGAAACCTTTCTCCATCAGGGCGATAGATTTCTAATCCTGATTCTGGTAACTCAAACCGCACTCCCAGTCTCGGACTTATCCATCCCTCCATCTGTTCAATTGCTTCTAAGCTTCCTTCAATTATTTGCCAACCTTCTAACTCATTTTTTTGTGGATCGTAAAGGTAATACTCCTCAACTCCATAACGATAGTAAAATGAAAGTTTTTTGTTCATTTTGGTGTTACTATCGTTGTGGGAGCGAATCTCAAAGACGACTTGAGGACCAATATTGTCTTCGCTAGATTGTATGTAGGAACTTCGATCGCCTTTTGGTCTGCCAAATATCACCATCGTATCCGGTGCTTGAGAAATGTCTGGTCTACCTTCAACGGGATACCAGAGTAAATCGGCTGCTACAAACACGTTGGGATCATCTTCAAACAGCGATGCGCAACCTTCTTTGATTGTGACAATTAATGTGTATTGAATTGTACTTTCTGCCATTGGTTGACCGTCGCTGGATGGATAAATTATTTCTTCGGTTGTGACTTGCATATTGTTGGTCTCCGAGAAGTATCTCAGCTTAATTATACTATTGTTTGAAGCAGGGATATCGGGTGATAAATTAGGCTTTGCCGTGTCCCTAAAGATCGAAAATTTAAAATAGGGAGCAGCGGCGCTTTAAAGCTTCTTGTAAAAGAGTGTTGTAATGCTTTTCCTTGACAGCATAAGAGCCGAATCTTTCCAAGTGCGGATTGTTCATTTGAGCGTCGAAAAGTAGATAAGATCGATCGCGCAATCTCTCCACCAACTTCACCATCGCCACCTTAGAACCCTCGGGAATTCGGAAAAACATCGACTCCCCGATAAAGGCACCGCCGATAGACAATCCCAAAATACCGCCGGCCAATTCGTCGCCGCACCAAGTCTCGAAGCTGTACGCCCAACCAGCTTCATACAAACCCCAGTAAATCTGCTTGAGTTCCTTAGAAATCCACGTCGTTTCTCGATCGGCACAACCCTCAACCACCGCCCCAAAATCGCGGTTCACAGCCACCGAAAACCGATTTTGATTCAGGGCCCGGCGGAGCGATCGCGGATAGGTAAATCTCTCATCCAGCGGTATCAGCGCCCGCTGGCGGCTCGAATACCACCCCAAACTCTCCTCGCCATCATTCGCCATCAAGAAGTAGCCTTGCGCGTATCCCTGTATAATTGACGGTATATCATATTGCATAAATTTATCAGTTGTCATTTGTCCGCTAACTTTTCATTCGTCAACATTAGCAATTAGGAATAATCATGTCTGAAACCATCAAACCTATTACCTTACCGCCCGCCCAAAACCCCGAACAAGAAAGCCAATGGCTGCAAGAAACACTCCTCGCATGGCTAGACTCCGAGTTTATCCCAGAAGCCGCCAACCAGCAAATAGCTAAAAGAGCAGCCCAAATCTATCTCCGCCAGCGTATGGAAGGCGAAAACGACGTGGGCAGCCTCGTAATTGCGATCGTCACCGAAATGCAGGCCTATGATTTTTCTAAAAGCTTTTACGGCGAATTTGCGATCGCCAATGCCGTCAGCGACTTATTACTTCAAAGTCTCGGCATCGATAAATGCTGCGGCCAATGAAGCAAGAAAGTTCGGCAACGGATTTTGTAACGGATGTAACGGATGTAACGGATGTCAGTCAGAAACAAGAAGCTAGAAGGAAGAAACAAGAAGGAATAAGCAAGAAGGAAGTTTGATATGAAGTCTGAAACAAAAATAAAACCCAAATATAATCTTGCAGATTATTTATAAGTTTTTCTTCATTCCTTCTTCTTTCTTCCCTCTCTCGCAACGATAACTAAACCCTTCTTTCTTCTATCCGTTAAATACGTTAAAAAATCCGTTGCCGAACTTCCTTCTTTTTGCTACCAGCTAGACTTCACAACACCGGGCAAAAGACCTTCGTGAGCCATTTCTCGCATCATGTTCCGAGACAATCCGAAATCGCGGTAGTAGCCTCTGGGGCGACCAGTTGCCCAGCAGCGGTTGCGCAAGCGAGTCCGCGAACTGCCGCGGGGTAGCTGTTGCAGTTGGCGGTGAATCGCCATTTTGTCCATCTGATTCGCAGCTTGGTCGAACTGCTCTTTCAGGTCTTCGCGCTTGTCAGCGTACTTGTCTACGAGTCTCTGGCGCTTTTTCTCGCGCTCGACCATGCTCTTTTTAGCCATAATCTGTTTATATCCTTAGATAAATCACAATCTACTATTTTACTATATTCTGGTCATTTCGGATCACTTTTATTTTAATTACTTTTTTTCTTAACAATATTTTTGGCAACAGGCAAGATGCCTGTTCCACCATAATTTAAGCTTTTTAGCAACAGGCAAGATGCCTGTTCCACCATAATTTAAGCTTTTTTAGCAACAGGCAAGATGCCTGTTCCACCCTAATTTAAGCTTTTTTGTGGAACAGGCATCTTGCCTGTTCCTGACATTGGTGCAACATCTAACTATTAACAGAAGGACACAAATCTGCAAGTTCGCAAATATTGCAAATCGGCTTTCTCGCATTACAAACCGCCCGGCCGTGATAAACCAACCGAATCGACCAATTTTCCCAATCCGGCTGCGGCAACAATAGCATCAAATCCCGCTCAATCCTTGGAGGATCGGCGTGTTCAGTCAATCCCAACCGCTGACTCAAACGCTTGACGTGAGTGTCTACCGTCACGCCCTGATGAAGACCAAAAGCGTGGGCGAGAACGACATTAGCCGTTTTGCGGGCAACTCCGGGCAATTCTAGCAGCAGTTCCATTTGCTGCGGCACTTGATTGTTGAACTTGTTGACGATCGCCCAACAAGCAGCTTTAATATTTTTAGACTTATTCCGGTAGAAACCAGTCGATCGCACCAGACGCTCCAATTCATCCAAATCAGCATTTGCCAAAGCCTCCGCATCCGGGAAACGATCGAACAAAGCCGGCGTTACCAGATTTACGCGCTCATCCGTACACTGAGCCGCCAGAATCGTCGCCACCAGCAACTGCACGGGAGTTTCGTAGTTGAGAGTGCAAGGGGCTTCTGGATACAGGCGTTTGAGGCGAATCAGAATTTCGAGCGATTTTTGTTTTAAACTTAACTTTTTAGTCATCAGTCATTAGTCATCAGTCATCAGTCATTAGTTATATTTTTTCCGGTTACATCGCAATTATACAGTGCGAGCATCCCCGATCGCGATCGCGAATCGCGAGCTGGGACAGCACTATAAAATTAAAACTGAGATGCTTCCAACTTAATCTTAGTCATTTACAACTGATTGGGGTCAATGCCCATGTCTCGGAGTCGAGCTTCTAAAGCTTGCGATCGCGATCGTTCTTGCTCCAACATAGTTTCTGCTTGCTCGGCCCTTTGCCGTTCCTGTTCGGCTATTTGCTGTTCCTGTTCGGCCCTTTGCCGTTCTTGTTCGGCCCTTTGCCGTTCTTGTTCGGCCCTTAATTCTGCTTGTTCTCGAAGTTGAGCGAGCTCCACAAAACTCACAAACGGTGTTCCATCAGGTCTGAATATTTGCAGTTCAGTTTCTGATAGTTGAAACCGCACGCCCATTCTTGGACTTACCCAGCCGTTCACTTGTTCGATGGGTTCTAATCGTTCCTCTCGGCGCTGCCATATAGTTAAATCCACATTCGCCGGATTGTACAGATAATATTCTTCTATCCCATGCTGTTCGTAAAACCTCAGTTTTTGCAGCATCGGAGTGAGACGATTTCCCGGCGACCAAATTTCAAAGGCGACTTGTGGCACAATGTTCTCTTCATTCCATTGTTCGTAGGAGCCTCGATAA
>JAYUGZ010000001.1:0-6483 GCA_043767465.1 Cyanobacteriota bacterium | reverse complement strand
GGGGGGGGGGGGGGGGGGCATTTTCAAATAAGAGTTTGCACAGCTTTTGAGTCAGGAACGGTTGCCCACCCGTCCAATACAATACTTCTCTCAAAACTTCACCAGAGCGGTCTGTCAGCTCTGCCAACCCGGCTGCTAATGGTTGAGCTTCTGTTTCGTCAAAACCAGTTAACTCGATCGCCCTGCCGATATTAAAAGGCGTGTTGCTGCCCAAATTCTTGTCGCGGCACAAATCCGTCGGCGATGCTACGCCTAAGAGTGCCCACGTTAGGCGATCGAACTCTGAGTTATTGGCGCGCTTATTGTAGCACGATCGAATTAGCGCTAGGAAATCGTCGGCGGGAAAATCCAGGGCGAGAATGCTGTCGATTTCGTCAATGAAAATCACAATATTGGTGGAAATGTTGGCTAACAGTACGGTTTCGATAAATTCGCTCAATCTTTGAACCGGAGTTAAAAAATTGCGATCGCGCCACCAAGTCCGCACATTCACAATATCCGACAGATTAAAGTTATTTTCCAGAATGCGGAGTAACCCAGCATACCACTGTTCGGGAGTCACGCCGCGGTTGCCAATTTCCGAAATGTCGATCGCCGCACAAGCAATTCCATCACCTCTCAGTCGTTGAATTGTCCGCACCTGCAAGCTAGATTTGCCCATTTGTCGGGAATTTAAAACATAACAAAATTCCCCGGCTTTCAATCCGTTATAAAAGTCGTCGTCTGCTTGCCGTTTGACATAATTGGGAGCGTTATTTGTCAAACTCCCGCCGACTTGATAGTAACTCGGTTTTGTGGTAAAATTCATAGGATAAAGTTGAACGAACCGCGAAGGCGCGAAGGACGCGAAGTAAGAAGGAAGAAGAAGAGGAAGAAGGTAATGTGATACTATATCTACTTTGTGGTGAACACGCGCCATGTAATGAAAGCTGTAACAGCTAGATAACCAAACACGGTTATCCAATCTAGCCAATTATCAGAAGTTATCAAAAAAATATCGTTCATGGGCAGTGTTCACCTGATTATTAATTACAGAAATTATACCAAATCCAGGTTAGTTATCCCATCTCTCTCTTCTGGAGACTCTGCGTACTCTGCGTCCTCTGCGGTTAAATAATTCCGATGCAACCGGAATTATTTAACTTGCTTTTTGGGAAAATTATATTAAGTTTTCTTCAGAGTTGCCGTATGCTTCGTCAAGAAATCTAACAATGCTTCCGCCTCCGGTGATGGCTGTAAACTGGCGTAAGAATAGCGATACAAACCTCTGCAAATTAGAGATAACCGCGTTGGAAAATCAAGCACTGATGGAATATCGACAATCACATCATCAACAGGTGGAATATCCCCTCGCTGACAATATACTGCATAACTAATTCGAGGCGATTTAGCCCGACTGCTGCTGCGGCTTCCCCAGTGAAAAACGTATTGATCCCAGCACGATAGAGTACCAGCTTGTGTCGGTAAAGCCCGGATATCTTCTAAGGCAAATTTAGTAGCTTTTGTGTTGAGATTTTTGATAGCTTCTGCATACTCTGGATCGCGGTTTGCCGGTACCATGTACATACATGAATTGAGGGGATTAGCCTCAGTAATTGTCACCCAGAGTGTAAGCACTGTCGGCATACCGTTGGAGTCTATAGTATTTTCGTACTCGGCGTCGCGGTGAGGCTCAAATCCTTTGCCGCTGTCAGAGGTTTCTATGTAATAAACCCAAAAATTTGGAACTAGCTTGTAGCCGTTTCCCAGAATTCCTGTCAAGGTTGAGTTAAAGTAACCAAATGCTTGATAGAAGACATCGTAGACGAGGGCAAACATTGTCGGAAACCCGGCTTTTCGGACGTTTTCTATACAGTCGCGCATCTCCTGAATAGTAGCAGCAGGTATGACGGGAGGTGTTTGGAAATAGCCTTCTTCTCGCAGTTGCAGCGCGTACTCGTCAATTTCTGCTTGTTGGATTCCCGACACTTCTGAAAAGCCTTGAAATGGTCGATCGGAAATAGTTGAATTGGAGTTGAGATTGCGCCAGTAGTTAATATCTTCTGCTTGTGGGAGAAGTGGAATTAATTTATCTAAGTCAAGAGACTTTCTCAGAGTGACGGTTTCTTCAGTCATCGATCCTATTTTATATTGATACTGCACCTGGGAAAGCCGGATCGATCGCTCTTTTGCGATCTTTGTACTCGTCTTTCGCCCTACTGCTGATTCTACGTCATTAACGAGCTAAAATCTCCAATTAATTAACTCCCAAATTAATTTTAAAATATTGCCGATATAACTCACACCTCGGCACGCACTCGTTCCCCTGCAATTTCACTAACCCCAAACTGTCCAACTTAAACGCCTGTATCGCCTTTAATTGCACCGGAGAATCCGCTGCTGCAATCTCTCTCATCCCCGCAGCCAATTCTGGATATTCTTCTAAATTCCACAGTTGGCGGCGCAGGTGATCATTATAAATTCCGGCATCGTTGGTAGCACTTTCTGCTAATTCATCTAGGGTCAAATCCGATCGCGAAATGTGATATAATGCAACTCGCACTAAATACGGATGACCGCCGACCATTGCCATCAATTGCTCAACTTCGGCATCTGACCAACTTAAATTGTGCCGCGCTGCTAAATCTTGGATTTGCTGGTGGTTGAATTCGGGCAAGTCTACGGGTAAGCCGACGTTGAAGGGCGATTGATTGATGTTCATCGGGATGTAAACTTCGGTGGAATGTACTACAATTAATCGCAGTTTTTTCCAGATGTCGCGCCGCTTCGATTCTTCGTGCCACGCCCGCAGCAGTCCTAAAAAGTCTTCTGCTATGTCGGGATATTGGAAAACGCGATCGATCTCGTCTAATCCTAAAATTAAAGGACTGTCGATTTGCGGTAAAATGTATTTTTCAAAGTAATCTTTGCAGTTGACTTTGCTGCCGAAAATCTCGTCCCAATAATCGTCTAATTGATTGGCTAAGTGCAACTCGCGGCCGACGTAAGCGCAAAACCATTTTAAGAATTTATCTAAGTTGGCGAATACACCTTTATCTACTAATTGAAAAGTTAGCGGCACTGTGCAATAACCTTGACGGACTCCGTGATCCAAAATTTTTGCCATCAAGGATGTTTTGCCCATTTGTCTTGGTGCTTTAATTCTAATTAAGGCGCTGGGTTGTAAAATGGTTTGATAGCAACGTTCTTCGATGGGCGGGCGTTCTACATAAAATTGAGAAGCAACATCGACTTGTCCTCCTGGTAATTCCGGTTCGGCGGCGGGTAAAGGAATTTCATCGTTGCTAATTTCTAATACTTGGTTTTGGGTTAAATCTTCCGGTTCTTCTTTGAATGGTGCGGGAGTTTCGGCTAGCAAATTCAGCACTTCTTCGATAATAATTGGAGTGTCTGCTGTTGTTTGCCATTCCCTCTGTTTGATGCGGTACAGATAGCCCCGCAAGTCGTGGTTTAGAGGCGCGTTTAGCCCAAAACCGACGCGAATCGGTAAAATTATTGGTTTCTTGTCAGGACGGGAATCTTGCAGTTCTTTTGCTTGCTGAACTTGATATGTTAGCAGTTCGCTTTGGCTACCGGTTGGTGGTAATAGCAACAACAAATAATCGCATTCTTTGAGGAAGAAGTTAATGCGATCGAACCAATTATCTCCCAATCTAATGTTATTTTCTGCTGTGAAGACTGTATGACCGATCGCACTTAAGGCCGTTTCTAACTGTTTTCCCAACTCGCGATCGGGTTCGGCGCTGCGATAACTCACAAATACTTTAACACTTCTGTTGCTGGTGGTTTCCCCCGCAGCGGGCAAATTGTCCGACTCACCGACATCTTCGGCATCGTCTAGTTTAGCCGATCGATGGTCGCCATTCGTCAGAGTCAGCTCAAAAGCCGCGAACAACTGCCGCAGTTTGCTTAAATCAGCACCTTCTCTACCCTGCTTAATTTTGCTGACTGTATCGGCACCAACGCCAGACTCAGCCTCGATTTCAGTCAGAGTACCTCTAATGTTATATCGGTCTGACCATTCTTGGAGCGCCTCGTTGAGCTTCTTTAAGCCCGGGGCTGTGAGAATTCGACCGCGATCGCGTTTTGACTTGAGCACTTCGCTTGCACTGAAAGGGGCAGGAATTTAAGAATTTTAACGCCTTAAGTGCCTATTTTAAGCGATTTTAAGGGAGATAGTCAGCCAGCCGGAATTTAAGGAATTTTACTTGTAGAGGGTTTTTAGGCGATCGACTTTCTCAAACTCTGTCCTGATAACGGCTTCAACCTTTGAATATATTTGAAAAGAAAAAACTTTTCTTAACTCCCCAATCTCCCCTGCGAGTAAGCACTGATTTTTTTTAGAGTAGATACATCAAGCCAAAAAGGAGCATCTAAATGAGTAAAATCTTACACAGACTGGTAATGGCCGCTTTAGGAACCGCAGCCATTTTCACAATTAATACACTTAACAATTTAACAGAAGCATCGGCTGCTGGTAAATTTGACCAACAACCAGAGATTCATCAAAATACAGTTTTTTCAAGTCCAGTAGGGAGTCACTTCCATAAATAGGCAAACTCATTAATTTGGTTAAGGAGAAATTATGAAGTCTACACTTTACTCGCCAACAGATACCGCTACCAAATCAGATTTAGTTGATGCTAATGCGATCGATGCTTGCACTGCACTTGCGTGGGTTGAATTGGTCGCATTAGATGACAGCGCTCTCACGGGTGATGATTGGCTGGTGCTGTGCGATGATATTGATAGCGGGGAAATCTACCGCGGTTGGTTTCTGTGGCACGATCGCGAAGTTAGCGGTAATTGGGAAGCTTACGACCATTTGAGCGATCGCCGATTTGTCGCCAAAAGCCAAGTTTTTGCCAAAAGTGCGATCGACTCCATCGAAGATGCGAGAAATCGGGCGATCAGACAATTAGAATTTGTCCTCTAAAACAAATACAATTCGCGCCGATAAAACAGAAATTTTGCGAATACAATTCCCTATCGAATGAACTTTCCGATCTCTGGAAGATGAGAATAAAAAAGTTTAATAGAACCGGATGCGCTCTAATTCCCGGAAACCGAATATTCTCAAAGAAAATAATAAAAATTACGGGTGCGGGCAAGAGTTAACTGTATGATGCTAGGTGGTTCGCCTCGAAAGCGGTTGAGAACAATGTGACCGCCGCTTTCTCGTTGCAGCCGTTCAACTCTTACTCCTCACACATGACTCCAAAACTGCGATGGCTGTTGCCGACTTTAATTAGTGTTTTGTCGATCGCCCTACCTGCAAAAGCTGATACACTAACATCCTGGCACTTCGACACCCGCCAAAACCAACTGAATTTAACCACAGATTCAGGAGTCCAGCCGGAAGTTAAACTGATCGCCAATCCCACCCGCCTAGTAATTGACTTACCCGGAATCGTCTTAGAATATCCCGAAAGTCCTCAAAATTACAACTCAGCTATTCAAGAAATTAGAGTCGGGCAATTTGACACCGAAACTACCAGATTAGTAATCCAATTAACTCCCGGTTATAAATTAGACCCGCAAAAAGTCCGAGTCATTAGAGAATCTGCCACTCGCTGGTCATTTCAGTTACCAAATCCCGAACAAATAGCAGCAAACGAGTCTTTTCAACCAGCAACGATTAGCCAAGTAGAACAAAAATCCGGTCAAGTTCCGCTAACTGTTGCTTCAGCAACTCCCAGAAACTACGCCGCTGATTTGGCGATGCGCACCGGTTCGGAAATGAGCGCGATCAAGCCGCAAGTCGAAAGTGCGATCGAACAGTACAAATCCCTCAGCGCCGGAATGTTCTTTCTGGATTTAGATACAGGAGACTATTTGGACATAAAAGGCGATCGAGTATTTCCAGCCGCGAGTACCATCAAATTGCCAATCCTGATTGCATTTTATCAAGATGTAGACGCAGGCAAAGTTAGCCTCGACGAAACATTAGTTATGAAGTCCGACTTAGTGGCCAGCGGTTCTGGAACCATGCAAGACGAACCAGATAACACTCGGTTTAGCATCAGAGAAACCGTAAACAAAATGATTACCATCAGCGACAATACAGCCACCAACATGATTATCGAACGTTTGGGGGGAATTGCCAAACTCAACGAGCGTTTTCGTACTTGGGGATTAACAGATACCAGAATTCGCAATTGGCTCGGCGATTTTCAAGGCACAAATACCACAAGTTCTGTAGACATGGTAAAATTGCTGTCAATGCTATCTCGCGATAAATTAGTTTCCGAATCGAGTCGAGAACAGGTGTTAGAATTATTGCGGAATACTACAACTAGAACATTGTTGCCTTCGGGTTTGGGACGAGGAGCCGTGATTGCTGACAAAACCGGAGATATCGGTTTTGTGGTTGGCGATGCGGGCATTATTGATATGCCGAATGGCAAGCGTTATTTAGCCGCAATTTTTGTCAAACGTCCTTACAATGACCCAATTGTCAGAGATTTTGTGCGCCGAATTTCG